>NZ_JAUBUC010000046.1:13725-40287 GCF_036705285.1 Microcoleus sp. B4-C1
CACGCCCTCGCCGCCAATGTTCGCAAATTCTGCCAAAGTGTCCTGAAAGAGGTGTTTTGAGGCCGGACATTAAATTAGTAGATGCACCCTGATTAATAAACCCCAGCCAATTTTGGCCGGGGTTTTTTTTAGCTCAAAAGCTGCATTAACCAATTAGGCTAAATCGCCTCAAAAGACTGCACCTCAAGAACCGGGCCGATCATAGCAAAAGTCATCACATCCTTGCGGACTTCACCTTTGACACTGACTTTCAAATCAGCTTTTTTCAACTCAGAAGGAGCATTCTTAAGTTCGTAAGTTTCCCCATCTTCGCCAACCAAAGCCCAAGTGCCCGGGCCTAATCCTTTGCGTTCAATTTTGCCTTTGACAGTAATACTCATGCCGATCGCACCTCTGTTTTAATTGCTAAACGCGCCAGTCCGAAACACAGAAAAGCATTGACAATCAAAAATGTTTGTGATACCAAACCTGTGCCCAATCCCCAGACTGCGGGAGACACAAAAGCATTCACCGCTAAACTGCTGGCAAAACCGATCGAAATTGCGATCGCGATCCACTTCCACTGTTGATGTCCCAACAGCAAAGCAATCAAAATCCCAGGAATCAAAACGCTAGCAAAAAAGGGATTCAGCATACTGCTGCCATTAATTGCACCGCCGAGTTCGGGAATAGAACTGCCCATCACCCGCATCGGCCACTGTGGCAAGTCAAATACAAACAGATTTCGCAGCCCAAAGAACCCAGAACTGCCAGCAATCAAACCGCCGGAAAAGCCCCAAGTCCAGGCGAAGGGGAAATAATTCCGCATAAAGAAAGCCAGCAGGTAAGAACCGAGCACCATTGCAATTTTAGGCAACAGGGCGACTGCACCGCCGTCAATCCAAAAGCGGGGGTTGAGATACCCGTTATCGCGCAGCCAGCGGAAGAAATCGCGGAAGTTGATTTGTCCGCGCTGGGCTAGCTGAACTGCTGCGGCTGCGTCTAGGTGTCCTGAACCAAAATGGTTTAACGGATCTTCAGTGACATTTCGCGAGGACTGCAAGAGTACGCTGCGAATTTCGTTTGGTTCTGTGATGCCGGAGGCCTTGACAAGGGCTGCAACGGCGGCAACGTGGGGAGAAGCCATGCTAGTGCCTTGGTAGCCTTCAAAGACTTCGGCGCCGGTTTCCGGGTCGATCGTACTTTGCAGGATCTTGCCCATTTCAGAACCGCCGGGGGCTGCAATGTCAACCCCTGCGCCGAAATTGGAGTAAGAGGCTTTTTCGTCGTCGGGGCCGAGGGCGGAAACGCCGATGACGTGGGGATAGCGGGCGGGATAGGAAGCGGAACTGTCGCCGGAGTTGCCGGCCGCTGCGATGATGACAACGCCTTTAGAGTGGGCGTAGTCGATCGCCTCGGACATTAACTGACTTTCACCGCCGCCGCCGAGACTCATGTTGATAACATCGGCGCCGTTGTCAGCAGCAAATTTAATTGCTTCGGCAATGTCGGAAACCGTACCGCCGCCACTGCCGCTTAAGACTTTCAGTGGCATTAAAGCTGCTTCGTAGGCGATGCCCGCAACGCCGTAATTGTTGTTAGTTGATTGGGCGACAGTACCGGCGACGTGAGTACCGTGGCCGTTGTCATCGTAGGCTTCGGCGCGATCGTTTACAAAGTCGTAGCCCGGTACAAATTTGGTTTCTTTTAAGTCAGCGACTGGAGTAATACCCGTGTCAATTATCGCTACTGTTGTGCCGCTGCCTTTGGTTTCGTTCCAGGCAGATTCTACGTTGATGCTGCGGAGATTCCACTGCTTCGTATACATGGGGTCGTTGGGAATCTCGAAAGCGCTGTAGACGTAGTTCGGTTCAATGTATTCGGTATCTTTAGCCAAATTTGATTTTCTCAGGGCGTTTAGCAAAGTGCGATCGCCCTTAACTACATATACATTGTCGGCCGCTGAGAATTCGCTGTTGAGTTGCGGTGCGACTTGGTACTGTTGGGCGATCGCATTTACTTCTTTCGCAATCTCAGCAGCACCCAAATCTTCGCGGAAATCCAGCACAATCGAGTCGTAAGTGCCTTGAGTAGCAAGTCCTGGGAAATTAGAAATCGCCCAGCCGAGCCCGATTAAAAATAAGCACAGAAGGAAAAACTTTTTCATTGCCGATCGTCCGTTTAGGGAAGGCGTGTTCACCACAATAACCCAATTTTCACTGCCCGCGCCAGTTTTCCTTGCTGTGGCTTGTGGATATCTCGCACGCGGGCGTTTGGTATTTTTCGGCTGTGGCTGTTGCTCGATCAAAAATTGCTCTAATTTCTAGTTTAAATTGCAGAGCAAGTTTTAGGAGTTCAATTAATTGTATCATTAGAGAAGATGAGAAACAGAACAAGCGAGTATTTTCAACAAGGGTATTGCATGGAAAGAGGTTTAATGTGGCTGCCCCTGCTGGCAATCTTTATCGGGCTGGCTTGGGCAGGGTGGAACGAGTATCAAAAGCTGGAAGCGTATCGCGTCTGGGCAGAACAATTCGCTAAAGCTAAGTACGATATTTATGCTGTACTCGGTCAGCAAGAAGACTGTTTAACTTGGGGAAAACCTACTCGCAGCGGGCCTGTAAATTTGCAAACTTTTTCTTTAAAAGACGTGCAGTCGCTGCGGTTGTTAGTCAACTCTCAGGCAGTTGATTTAGAGTCGCCGCCGAATTCGGGAAGTCCAATCGCCCTCGAATTTTTGTTGAAAGATGCTGCTGCGGTGCAGGTTCCTTTTACAGAAATTCCTCTAGCGACTAAATGGGGAAAACACTTACAGCAAGAATTGCAGCGCTTTAGGTAAAAACACTCTCCGGCGGGGCAGTGTATGGGGAGCATCTCAATGAAAGCAACCAAGCCCAAAATTGGAGTTTGGAGGCAGGAGTTTGGAGGCAGGAGGCAGAAGGAAACAGGAAGAAGGAAGGAGCCAGAAGAAGTATTTTTCCAAATATAAGATGCTCCCAGCGTATTAGATATGAACTCGGCTACTTGAAGTTACAAAAGTCTGTAAAACTGGTAGTAGAAATAGAACTTACGCACCAAATCCTTTGAACTGCCATCTATAGGGGTAAAGTACGCACGGAACACCCGGAGGACATGAGTTATTACAGTAAGTAGTAGGAGTAGTGTTCCCGTGCTTAGCCCGCTCGTGTTCCGTGCGTACCTTACAGTTCAAGTTATTGACCCCCTCGCATCCAGGATACCCGCCACGTGATTCATCCGTCCAGAAATAAAAAACCTGTATCCGATGAAAATTGCCGAACGTATTTATCTGTGGGGTCAATGCTTTAATCTAAAATCTAAAATCTAAAATCTAAAATCGATTGACCCGCGCGTCCTAAAACAGCTAAATTGCCAGCCCCCCAATCTGCGGAATGCAAACACAAGAATTTTTACAGCGCTATCAACAGGGAGAGCGCAACTTTGGTCACATTGACCTTAGCGGCGCTAGTTTAAGCGGTGTTAACCTGCGAGAAATAGACCTCACTGGTGCTAACTTGACCGGTGCTAATTTGAGCTGGTCTTTTTTGAGCAATGCCAAGTTGATAGGGGCTTGTTTGCGCCGCGCGGATCTCCGCAGTGCGGGGCTGGCTGGGGCGAATCTGAGCGGGGCAAATTTGAGCGGGGCAAATTTTGCTAAAGCGGATTTGCGCCTTGCTTGTTTGAAAGCAGCAGAACTCAATTGGGCCGCGTTTCCCGAAGCGGATTTGGGCGGTGCTAATCTTCAAGGAGTTAAATCTGACCAAATTAATTTTGCCGGGGCTAAACTCGACGGCGCGAAGTTGATGGAGGCGGAATTGATGGAGGCGAATCTCAACCGCGCCAGTCTTGTTGGTGCTAATTTAACGGGTGCTAATTTGCGGGAAGCGCATTTGGTGGAAGCGAATTTGCGATCGGCAATTTTGAGCGGTGTAAATTTGATTGAAGCTGACTTGAATGGCGCTCAAATGCGATCGGCAAATCTGACGGGCGCTGACTTGCACCGAGCTGTGCTGGCGGGGGCGGATTTGACTGAGGCGGTGCTGGATAACGCTGATTTGAGTCGAGCTAATCTGGCGGGTTCTTATTTATTGAAAGCGAGTTTTAAGAAGGCGCTTTTGCTGCGAGCTAACCTGCAAGGAGTGTATTTACTGCGAGCTGATTTGAGCGAAGCTAATTTGCGAAGTGCTGATTTGCGGAAAGCTGATTTGAGTGGCGCTTATTTGATGGATGCGATGTTGAGTGAGGCGGATTTAAGAGAAGCTTGTTTGATTGAGTGCCGTTTGATTCGGACGAATTTGGAGGGGGCGCAGCTTACGGGTTGCTGCATTCAAAATTGGCAAGTTCAAGATGTCGATCTGTCGAGAGTTGACTGCAGCTATGTTTTTACTGAGTTTGATTATACTGCCAAAGTTGCGGCCAATCGCTTTCCGGTCGATCGCGATTTTGAGTCGGGGGAATTGGGGCGGCAGCATCAAGAGGACAGTTCTATTGTCAAGGTGTGTTTTGATGAATCTCCTAATTGGGAGGCTTTGGTTTTTACGCTGCGTCGGGTGGAGTTGGAAAGCCACGAACTCAAATTTAACGTTCAATTTTTTGAGTCTGCGGGAGAACAAAATTTACTGCGGCTGAGTGCGAACCGTTTGGTGAACGGCAAGATTTTGGGCGATCGCATTTTGGAGCTTTATCCAGATATGTTGGAAAAAGTTTTAGCCAAGGGCGCTGAAATTTTGAATTTGCTCGACTTGGCTGTTCCTAGTAACAATGCGGAGGCGAGTCACAAGGAGGCTTTGCTCAGAAGACAGGAAATCTACCAGCGAATGGTGCGCCAAATTTCGTTTATTTTGATGTCTCAGACGCCGGATAAATTCTCCGAAAGCGTGCAGCGACTGTTGGATTATTTGAAGCAGCAAGGTATCCCAACAGAGCAGATTCAAAAGAAAGTCATCAGTCAGGCGATCGTGCAGCGCGCCAAGCAAGACCCAGTTTTTCGCGAACAGTTGCTCGCGTGGGAGAAAACGGCGTCCGATCGCGTTCGTGGTTCGATGATGGGGGAAGCGGTGCGGTATGCCATCACCCTTTTGAGCGATTATTAACAGTTAATGGTGAACACTTGAAGCCGGAGAGTGGCTAATACCCGCACTTGCTCTTGTGCGTCGGAAACTGCAAGCGATCGTGCATTATTGCCAACCAAGACCCGATGTTTCGGGAACAGTTGCTTGCGTGCGAGAAAACGCCGTCCGAGCGGGTTCGCTGTTCGCTAATGGAGGAAGCGGTGCGGTATGCGATCGCCCTTTTGTGGGAATAAATTGACATAGAATTGAAAAGCCAGTATCACAGTGTATACTTTTGATTTTTGAGGTAAAAGTTTATGAAGATTAGTTATGATTCCGAAATAGATGTTCTCTAGATTAAATATATCTTTTACCGTAGCTTAAATGTAGCTTTTGCATGATCACCAATATCTCGATACCGTTCGCTGCAATATGGTTGTTAGGCTGCCTACTTTACTGTTTTGGCTGTCATTAATCCCCAAAACCAATTTATTTTATAGCGATCTATATACACATCATTGTACCCCGCATCTTCTAGGATTTGCCTGCACTCTTGTTCGCCATAAGTCTTGAAGTGGGCGCGATCGAATCGACGCAGAAATATATCGCAAATACGGCACGTCCAATAGTCGTCACACCAATCTGTAATGACCAACTCCCCACCTGAACGAAGAACTCGGCGCATTTCTTGAAGCGCAGTCATAGGCTGATGAATGTAGTGAAACATATTGCATGAAATCACGACATCAAACTGTTCATCCTCGAAAGGGAGCTTTTGGGCCCATCCCTCAGACAATTCAATGGTTGCCGGAAGTCTCTGTCGAGCAACTTGCAACATCTCTGGCACTGGATCGACACCAAACAATCGAGATTGTGGGTAAGTCAATGCAAGCTGCTGAAGAAGTATACCTGTACCGCAACCGACATCTAGCACCCGATCTGTCGGTTGTAGTTTAACTCGGTTGAGTGTTTCTTGGGTCGTCGCTTGAATGTAGAACGACCATTTGACATCATAATCAGAAGCTAAACGCGAGTATTCTTGAACAACTGGATGGTTCTTGTGCAGATGGTTATCAGACATAGCATTGAGTTATTTGACCACTATTAGCTGTTGGGTTCAAATGACTGACTATATCATCCTTTATTCTCATTGCAATTAATTTTAACTTCTATGTCTAATAAATTAGTTTTGTTTACCAATTTTGGCTCCTGAGCCGGCGACCCGCTAAGGCCCGCACTTGCTCGTCGGCGTCGGAAACTGCGAGCGATCGCAACATTGGCACAACTCCCGAATTTTCGGGAACAGTTGCTCACGTGGGAGAAAACAGCTTCGGATTGCGATCGGTGTTCGGTAATGGGGGAAGCGGTGCGGTTTGGGATGCCCTGTTGTGGGAATGAATACACACAAAATCTTACCCCCATTAAAAATCCTCCAACCGGATCTCGATTTAACGGTGCGGTTAATTAGGATATAGTTCAGTTTCCTCCTTCAAAAGCTTACACAACTCATCCAAATCTTTCTTACTGTGTTCAATCAGTTTTTCACCTCGGCTCTCTAGGTACTCAATATTAGTGGGACTTGCGTTGTCGATTTGATCGTGACCATTATCGCTACTCAATTGAAGTTGAAAACGATAGTAGTTTCGGTTATTTTCTTGATCTCTTTTAGTCACCATTAGCTGAGCAAGTTCATAGGCAACCGATTCACTTTGACCATCTAGAACAACGTTAAGTAAGGGAATAGCCCATTTTATTTGACCCCAATTTTTGGCTTCTTTATACTTATATTTCTTAGTTAGTGAACCCGTACCCAAAGAAACAACAAGGGTCTCAGTACGTTGTAGTTCTTCACCCGTCTTTTTCTTGTAAGAAATCATCGCCTCCATCATTGCAAGTGAGGAAGGATTATTTGCAAAAATTCCGCCGTCTACCAAAGCGTAATATCCTTCATCGGTATGATGTCCCGTTTCGAGTTGGTAGGGTGGAAAGAATGTCGGTGCAGCAGAAGTTGCCATTGCTGCTTCCCACATTTTGAATCCCGTACATACTTTCCGGCTATCAAAACTCTTGATTTCCTCTGCGTCCCGATTGCTTGTAAAAAAAATTGGTGCTCTGAGTTCGATATCATAGCTGGGGATGAAAATTTCTCGTAATGCCTCTTCAACCTTAGCTTCACCTAAAAGATCCTTTAAAACTTGTTGCCTACCTTTTGGGTTGTGCTTGGGTTGTAACAAATCATCAATATCCCCTATAATATACTCATTAAAAATCTTTTGTCCATATTTGCGATAGAAATTTACAAGTTCGGCAGCGGTATACTCTGGCTCACTATTGATGCTAGAATCTGAGTTCTTTCTAGTTAAACCCAGTGCTAAAATTCCTCCGGTTGAAGTGCCTGCAATAAAATCAAACATTGTTGCTATGCGTTTTCCTGTGCGCTCTTCAATGTAGTTGAGAACGATCGCAGGAATGATACCCCGAATACCACCACCATCAATTGAGAGAATTCTTCTCTTGAATTTAGTCCCCATCACATTTACTCCTTTAGATATTGTTTAAATTGTTAACTGAAATGAAATAAACTCATACAGCATCAAAATACCAACACCCAACGTCATCATATGGTTTCCGGTTGCATCGGCATAATCAAATCGAGTCAACAGTTAACAGTCAACCATTCAGTTTTTGGCTCCAGACTAAACAGTCAACAGTCAACAATTATTTCGCTCGTGCAACCGGAATTTATATGAATTCCACCCGTCATTAGTGGCGTAACTTGCTGAGGGCGTGCCAAGTTGTGTAGCCGACAATTCCATCTTGCCGTAAAGCCTTACTGAGTTGCAATTGTCGCACGGCTACATCGGTCATCGGCCCGAAGAATCCGTCAATGAAGCCGAAATAGTATCCATTGATTTTCAAGACATTCTGAACAATTTTAACAGCATTACCAGAACTGCCTTTCATGACGACCGGCATATTCACAGGTGCACCAGAGTATAGTGCTTCCCAAGTGATAGGGCCGACAATCCCATCTTCTTTTAAAAAGACGCGGTGTTGATAGCCTTTGACGGCGTTTTGAACTTGGACGCCGAAAATACCGTCAATCGGGCCAAAATAATAACCCCAATGATATAGAAGCTGTTGTAGTTCCTTGACAGCTTGACCTGTTGAACCCATTTGTAAAGTGGGTTTGTTTACTCCCGTGGTTTCAGCAAATGCCAGAGTTGATTGAGCAGTATTATCGGCGACGAGAGCCATAGTTTCATTGTTCAAGCTTCTTTCTTCGGTGTACATAATGTGCTTCCTCTCAACAGTTAAGTTTTGGTGTTTGATATTTCAGGTATAACTGGTGGGATTTGTTAATGCACAGTCACTTTTTCGAGTGTCACTCATTTGAGTGTCACTCGTTTGAGTTAGTCCCAGTGTTAACTGTTAATACCTCTTCCGGCTGCGGCGGAATGATATACTGAAACAATGTTAAGAGTGCAACGAAGACAAGTTATGCACTAAACGCCTAAAGTTGGAGCCTCCTCAAACTCCAGAAAGAAGAGCAGGCATGATGAATTTTCCAAGGTGTCTAAAGGATTGTTTCTACTTACCAATCTTGGCTGCGTAGCCGGCGACTCGCTAAGGCCCGCACTTGCTCTTCTGCGTCGGAAACTGCAAGCGATCGCAACAAGGGCACAACTCCCGGATTTTCGGGATAATGTTCGATAATAGCTTCGAGTGCTGTAAATCTGGGATTGTAAGGAAAAGAACCGTTTTGATTTTCAGGATCGCTCAAAGTTCGATCGCGCAAAAACTCAAACATTCCCGGCTCGTCTTTCCATCCCCGCATTAACTCTACCACGGCGATCGCCCGCACCTGCGAATCTTCATCTTTTTGAGCTCTACTTTTGAGCCACTCGAAAGTTTGAGACTGATTTGTCCACCCGCGCGCTAACTGTTGCAAAGCGATTTGCCTGACAGCGGGACTCTCATCGCCCTCTGCTTTAGCCTCCAGCAGCATCCAAGTTTCAGAATTGTCTGGCCAGTTGTAAGCGAGTTCAAGCACCGCCGCTTCCCGCACTAGCGCTTCCCCAGAATCGAGCTGAATTTTCAGCCAAGACAAGGTTTCCGGGGCGTCGGGCCACCCCCGCACGATCGATCGCACCAGCACGCTCAGCAGGTGAGAATCATGCTCCAACTCGACCCGGCTTTTGAGGAAAGGCAGCGTCTCGCCCCGGTGAGACCAGCGTTTTGCGATTTCTTCCACCGCAGTTTCTCGGACGTTCAGGTGTCTGTCTGACGCGGCGAGATTTTGCAACCAGCCAAAGACTTCGAGACTTCCTGATGCCACTGCGGCGACAGCCTCCACTACTACTTGCCGCACAGTCCAGTAATCCTCGGAATCAGCTATTTTTTGCAGCAGGGGCAGGGTTTCTGGGTGGTCGGGCCAACCTGCTGCTATCTGTTGTAGGGCTATTTCTCGCAGGTCGGCGTCGCGATCGCCCAATGCTATATTTTTCAAAAAAGTCAGAGTTTCGGGGTTCCCGGGCCAGCCAGAGGCAATTGCTTGCACTGCTGAGCGCCGGACGCTCGAACTCGCGTCGGACTCGGCTTTATTCTTCAGCAGTGGGTAAATGTCTGGTTCATCGGGCCAGTGCGAGGCCAATTCTTCTAAGGCTGCTGTCCGCACTTCTCTGCTGCTGTCCGATTCGGCTAGGGTTTTCAGCAGCAGGTAAACGTCGGCTGCGGCGGGCCAGCCTGCTGCCAACTCCCGCACCGCTACGGTTCGCAGGATAGAACTTCCTGTCTGAGCAAGGTTTTTGAGCAGGGAGGCGGTGCCTAAAAGGCTGTGCCAACCTCTGGCTATTTCTTGCCACGCACAGACTCGCACTCCCAAATTTTCGTCGGATTCGGCGGCGGTTCTCAGCAGCAGCAAGGTATCTGTGCGATCGGGCCAATTAGAGGCCAACTGTTCGAGTGCTGCGGTGCGGACTGCGGGACTTTGATCTGACATAGCCAGGGCACTCAGCAGCGGCAAGGTATCGCTCGTGTCGGGCCAACCACAAGCCATTTCTCGCGCACAGGTCGATCGCACTGCCCAGCTTGGATCTGATTTGGCGAGGTTTTTGAGCATCAGGTAAATTTCTGGCTGATCTGGCCAACCACGGGCTATTGCTTCGACTGCTGTGGATCGGACTTCGCCACAGTCGGTGGAGTGAGCGAGTATTTTCAGCCAGGGCAGGGTTTGCGGGTCGTTTTTCCAAGTTTGGGCGATCGCCACGATCGAGCGATTGCGAATTTGATAAGTTTCCTGCAATTCTTGAGCGCTTTGATAAAGAATCAGGAAACCCGTACCGTATTGCGATAACTTTTTTAAAGCGTTTAACAGTTTTTTTTCGGTTTTTTTATTAACATCATTTTTCACTTTTAACAGGCATTGCGCTGCTAAAAACAAATTAATAAATTTTTCTTGTTGACCGTTCTGATCTGTGAGATATTCTATAATTTGGCTCGCTGTTTCTTTGTCGAGCTTAGCTGCAATTTCTCTGAGGACTTCGTGCAAAGATTCGTCACGCCAGTGCTGGCCGAAAACTTGTATGTTGAGTTCGCCCCAAGTCAGTTGACCGATTTTGAGTTGGGCATGGATTAACTCTGCTACAGTCTGGGGATTATTTTCGGAAACAAGTTTTTTTAACAACATACCGATACCCTGCCCCTTAAGTTTGTTTGCATTGACCATCCTCGCATCAGCTCGGATATTAATTGAGATTTTTTTGAGCGAGCGTGGAGTATGGAGCCAATCGACTCTATTTTATACGAAAAATACTGAGTCGGGAGGGCCCTAATGCAAAATCCGCCAGCACCCACAGAAATGTTAGGTGGTGGCGGATGGCGATCGAACAATTAAGCCGCTGAATCTAACTAACAGCTACTTGGACGCGATCGGCTACAACGCGAACCGCAAAAGTAGGAATCTTTACCGTTTCATCATCCAGACATTGCCCGGTAGTCAGACTAAAGTTTTGTTTGTAAATGGGAGAAGCAACTTTGAGAGTGCCGTTGCGATCGCCCACAATTCCCCGCGACAAAACAAAAGCTTTACTAAACGGGTCGTAATTGCTAAGCGCATAAACTTCATCCCCGTTTCCCACTCGGAAAATCGCCACTTGTTCGCCTTTAACTAAAGCGCAAACTCCAGTATAAGGGGCGATCGCATCCAGAGAACACACATCTACCCAAGTTGTTACTGTATCGGAAACTTGTAATGATTGAACCATTTTCTTTTCCTGTTAATTTACTTCAATCTCGTTCCCAGTCTCCGGCTGGGAACGTAGGTTTCGAGGCTCTGCCTCGCGTTTCGAGGCTCTGCCTAGCCTCGCGGAAGGAGGCAGAGCCTCCCGGAATTCATTCCCAGGCAGAGCCTGGGAACGAGATTCTTGCTCCCTCCCCTGATTCAAGGGGAGGGCTGGGGAGGGGTTATCTTGCTCCCTCCCCTGATTCAAGGGGAGGGCTGGGGAGGGGTTATTCCGAAACTCCAGCCAGAGCCTTTTCATGTTCGTTAGCCGGCCGCGTTTGTCCCCGTTCCGCAACACGAACAATACTCGGATCTGGCAAATCGGAATTCACAAAATGCTGGAATCGCTGCACCTTTTGTGGGTCTTCAATCGTCGTTTTCCACTCACATTGATAAGTATTCACTAAATGTTCCATCTGCGCTTCTAATTCAGCACAAATGCCCAGAGAATCCTCAATTATTACCTGTTTCAAATATTCAATTCCGCCCTCAAGTTTGTTCAACCAAGTAGCAGTGCGTTCCAATCTGTCGGCGGTGCGGATGTAGAAAACCAAGAATCGATCGATATACTTAATCAAAGTTTCCTTATCGATATCCGTAGCCAGCAAAACCGCGTGCTGTGGCTTAATACCGCCGTTGCCACACACATACAAATTCCAACCATTCTCTGTCGCAATTATCCCAAAGTCCTTGCTTTGAGCTTCCGCGCATTCGCGAGTGCAACCAGAGACAGCAGATTTGAGCTTGTGGGGCGATCGCAAACCACGATACCGCAATTCAACCTCGATCGCCAAACTCGTTGAATCCTGCACCCCAAAGCGGCACCAAGTGCTACCAACACAAGATTTTACAGTACGCAGAGCCTTACCGTAAGCGTGTCCCGACTCAAATCCCGCATCAATCAACCGCCGCCAAATATGCGGCAATTGATCCACGCGAGCCCCAAACAAATCAATCCGTTGCCCGCCAGTAATCTTAGTATAAAGCCCAAAATCCCTGGCAACTTCACCCAAAACAATCAACTTATCGGGAGTGATTTCTCCCCCCGGTATTCGCGGCACCACCGAATAAGTACCGTCGCGCTGAATATTGGCCAAAAAGTAATCGTTCGTATCTTGTAAACCGACGTGAGACTTCTCTAAAATATGGTCATTCCAAGTAGAAGCCAGCATCGAACCAACTGCAGGCTTGCAAATTTCGCAACCCTTACCTTTGCCGTGTCTTGCAATCAACTCCTCAAAGGTTTTAATCTCTTGAGAACGCACTAAATGGTACAATTCTTGACGAGAATATTCAAAATGTTCGCAGAGATTATTTTTGACTGCGAACCCAGCTTTCTTCATCTCCGACTTGAAGATATCCGTCACCAAAGGCACGCACCCGCCGCAGCCCGTCCCAGCTTGAGTGCATTTTTTGACGCTGGCAACATCGGTTAAATTATGGTCGCGAATCGCTGCACAAATCTGCCCTTTGGTAACATTATTGCAAGAACAAATTTGAGCCGAATCCGGCAAACTGTCTACTCCAAAACCTACTGCTACTCCCCCTTCTCGCGGTGGCATTAACAAATCTTCGGGATGCGGCGGCAGAGCAATTTCATTTTGCATAAATTGCAGCAAAGTGCCGTAAGCCGAAGCATCTCCCACGAGAATTCCGCCTAAAATTCTGCTGCCGTCTTGATTTAAAACTAATTTTTTGTAAATGCCTTGGAATGTGTCAGTGACAACAATTTCTTTAGCATCGCCCGACTTGGGAAAAGGCTCTCCAAAACTAGCGACATCCACTCCCAATAATTTGAGTTTAGTGGACATATCCGCACCTGTAAAAGTGCTTGTGGGACGGGCATCTTGCCCGTCATCCGCTACACGGCTCAAAATATCTGCTGCTACGCTTGCCATTGTATACCCAGGCGCAACTAAGCCGTAGATGCGATTTTGATACAGGGCGCATTCTCCGATCGCATAAATATCAGGATCGGAGGTTTGGCAGCTATCATTAATCAAAATGCCACCGCGTTCACCTACTTCTATACCGCAACTTCTGGCAATTTCGTCGCGGGGGCGAATGCCAGCAGAAAACACAATCATATCTGTTGCTAATTCCGAACCGTCAGCAAACAGCATTTTAGTAACTTTGCCATCTTCGCTAACAATTTCTGTTGTAGATTTGCTGGTATGAACCGAAACCCCCAAATCTTCTATTTTGCTGCGGAGAATTGCCCCGCCCATCTCGTCAACTTGCACGGGCATCAGCCGCGGCGCAAACTCAACAACGTGAGTTTTCAAGCCCATATTTTGCAGAGCATTAGCACATTCTAGACCTAACAAACCGCCGCCAATTACTACACCTGTTTTGCAATTTTTAGCGTAATCGGACATCGCTTCCAGGTCGTCAATTGTCCGGTAAACAAAAGTTCCTGTAGCGTCTTTGCCTTGAATTGATGGCACAAATGGATAGGAACCGGTCGCGAGAACAATTTTGTCGTAGGGAACTTCTAAACCGTTGGCTGAAGAGACTGTTTTTTGTTCCCGATTAATGGCGACTGCTTTGTCGCCAATGTGAATCTGGATGCCGTTTTGTTGATAAAATCCCGGTGCAACTAAAGATAAATCTCCCGCTGTTTTGCCAGAGAAAAATCCGCTGAGGTTTACGCGATCGTAAGCAACGCGCGGTTCTTCACAAAAAGTAATTAAATTCCAGTGTTTGGCAGCATCCGAGCTCACCATTAACTCCAGGAACTTGTGACCTACCATGCCATTGCCGATTACAATGAGGTTTTTTTTGGCTGTCATGAGAATCTATTTTATCCCGTTTATCAGTCGTTGGGTTAATTAATATAAGACTTTATTATAAAGTTTTGTACTTATAGATACAAAAAATGGAGATTTATGCAATTGTCGAATACTCCCGATTGCATTTTTGCATGATATGTGCGATCGACCGATTTTAGATTTTAGATTTTAGATTTTAGATTTACTCCACAGTTAAGTGGGGTGCGTTAGTCGATTTTAGATTTTAGATTTTAGATTTACTCCACAGTTAAGTAGGGTGCGTCAAGTAAGTCTTTTTGACAAAACGATTAATATTTTTACTGTGACGCACTTTACAGTTTTCTAATTCTTAATTATTTAAGCGCCCATGCCCGAATACTGCTTCAAACCCTGCCGCCAAAGCCAGCGATTCCACACAAAAAACACCGCACTCCAACCCAACATTACCAACAAACCGCGGCCTAAATCTACGGGTAATCCTATCAAGATAGAAGCGGGAAAATGAATCAAATAAGGAAACGGCGTCCACAAAACTACTTCGCGCACGGGTGCGGGAAACACTTCTAGTGGCGCGATAAGTCCCGATAAAAACAGGTAAATTAGAAACCAGAATTGCTCGATCGCACTTGCCCTCTCCAGCCAAAAAGCAAACAGCGCAAAGGTATACTGTATAATAAACCGCAAGCAAAAAGCCAAGACGATAACCAGCAAAAACAGCAAAAACCTGCCCAAACTTGGCAGCCAAAAAGCCTGCGGGTAAAGTGCAAAAAACAGCAGCACTAATCCCAATACAAACGGCAGCCTCGCAAACCTTTCGGAAATGTGAGATACGAAGTGATGCCATACGGGATCGAGAGGCTGCAACAATTTATTAGATAGCCTGCCTTGCACTACTTCCTTTTCAAACTCCCAAATCACCCAAACTACATTTGTTTGCCTGACAATGAAAGCCGCTAGAAAATAACGAGCAAAGTCGATCGAATTCAGCCCAAATTGACCAGTTTCTGCCGCCTGCATCCAGACGCCCATCAATATAAACGGCAAAGCTCCCGACAGCGCCCACAAAAACAATTCCGCCCGGTATTCGAGCATATAAGCATAGTAGGTAACTAACAAAGTTTTAGTAATTCTCACTATTCTGTTCATATCAATTTTAGAGTTAATTTTTAGGTGTTAGCAACGGGCTCGAAGCCAGTTCCACAAAACATTGAATCTCTAGTGAAACAGGCATCTTGCCTGTTTTTTGGGGTTAGCAACGGGCTAGAAGCCCGTTCCACAAAACATGGAAACTCTCGTGGAACAGGCATCTTGCCTGTTCAATTTTTTGGGGTTAGCAACGGGCTAGAAGCCCGTTCCACAAAAACATTAAATCTTTAGTGGAACAGGCATCTTGCCTGTTCTACTTTATAATTCTAGTGGAACAGGCATCTTGCCTGTTATAGAGAATGAACCCAGCCAAAAACATTAGACTTTTCCCGTGCGAAAAACTCTACCAATTACCTCTTCAATTGGCGGATCTGTGACAGTCAAATCTATCACTTCTAACTCCGCCAAAATCTTCGCCACGCTCACCGTCAGCTCTTCCCTTTTCACCAAAAACCGCACCGATTGTCCCTCAATAGATTCTACCTCCCCGTAAGCAAAAGCACTATCTTTTGCCAGGGGCTTAGCTAATTTTACCTGAACTTCCCGATAAGGTGCAAACCTGTCGAGCAATCCGTCTAAACTGCCATCATAAACTAATTGCCCTTCATGGATTAACAAAACGCGCTTGCACAAAGCAGTAATGTCAGCCATGTAATGGCTCGTCAACAGCACCGTTGCTTGATAGCGCTCGTTATATTCTCGCAGAAATTGCCGGACGCTAAACTGTGCGTTTATATCCAAACCTAAAGTCGGTTCATCCAAAAATAATACCTCCGGCTGGTGCAGCAGCGCCGCCATCAATTCAGCTTTCATGCGTTCGCCTAAAGAAAGCTTTCGTACCGGCTGATTTAATTTGCCTTCTAGTGACAGCATCTCTGTCAATTCTCCGACTCGCCGTCGATAATCTGCATCGGGAATGCCGTAGACAGCGGCATTAATTCGCAGAGAGTCAAGCACAGGTAAATCCCAAATTAACTGCTGTTTCTGCCCCATCACTAAGGTGATTTTTTGCAGAAAATCTGCTTCCCGACGGAAAGGAGTACGATCGCACACACTCACCGTACCCGCAGACGGATAAATCAAACCCGTCAGCATTTTCAGCGTAGTAGTTTTGCCCGCACCGTTAGCACCTAGAAACCCCACGACTTCCCCCGGTTCAATACTGAAAGAAACGCCCTCAACTGCTTTGATATTGCGGTAAGTGCGACTAAAAAAGTGTCGCACTGTTCCTTTAAGTCCCGGTTCTTTAATCGCTACTGGATAAACTTTGCTCAAGTCTTCAACTAAGATAATTGGCATCGGCTCAAATTTTAACTTTTATTTTAATCTAGGGTATTTCCATCAGGCTTGTGCCAAGATGGAGCGATCGAGCTATCTAGTAGGGTGCGCCAGCCATTGCTCGATCGCGAGTCAGGAAGTAACTGTGTTCTGGCGCACCCTAATAAACTGTAGAATATTGCAAAATATCCATAATCACATCGCACAAAGTTTACAACTATGGTACTCACCCCAGATAATTCAGGCATCTCTCGTTTGGTAGGAGACAATTCTCCTGAAAATATTACACTTGCACCAGGACAACTTGCTAGTTTTCCTGGGGGACTTTGGATGGTGGGCGGCAATGATACTGTCAGGGGATCGTCAGATGCAGAACGGATTTTCGGCAACGATGGTAAAGACAGTCTGTTAGGCGGTGTCGGCAATGATTCTATTTACGCCGGCAAAGATGATGACGATGTTTTGGGAGAAACTGGCGACGATTTCTTGACAGGAGATAGAAATAGCGATTTCCTTGATGGGGGTGCGGGAAATGATTTGCTGCGCGGTGGACAAGGTGTTGATTTGTTAGTGGGCGGAGACGGTAATGATACTTTAATTGGCGACAGAGATGTGGATATTTACCAAGGTGGTGCAGGGAATGATGTATTTGTTTTTCGAGTCGATCAAGCGGGAATCCGAGTATTTGGAATTGAAGTTCCAGACGCGGTAATTGTGGATTTTGATAAGTCTAACGATTCGATTGGAATTAGTGTGGAATTTACCAGCAGCAATATCTCTTTGGAACAGGTAAGTTATAGCTTAAACGATCCGAGACTGCTGCTGATCAATCCTGCAACTATCGCGGGGGGAACGAGTTTGTTAGCCAAGGGTGGCATCTCCCAGCGAAGTCTAGATCCCGATGGCAACGGCCGTGTGGAAGCTACTAATATTAGATTCGGTGTTACTAATGCTTTGTTGGGTACTGTGTTGAATGTGACCCCAGCCGATTTAAACGATCGTTTTATTAATGCTAATTCTTTGCTTTAATTCGTTGCTTATATATCTCTAGTAGGGTGCGACCGGGCGCACCTTACCCATTACCCATTATCTAACTCATCGTCAAAACTGCGCGATAGCGCACTTGATTGTCCCGGACTTTCTGCATTGCTTCATTCGCTTGTGCGATCGCAAAAACTTCGACAATTGGCTCAATCTCAAACTTCTCTGCAATTGCCAGCATTTCATTAATCATAGCGCGACCGCCGATGAGAGAACTCACAATTCGGCGTTGCTTTACCAGCAGCGAAAATAACGGAATGCTCAAAGGTTCGTCGGGAACTCCCACAAAAGCAAGCGCACCGTTAGAATCGAGAAAATCAATGTACGGAACCCAATCTAAAGAAGCAGGAACAGTGCTCAACAAAATATCTAATTTGCTGCTGGGGGCTTGAGGAACTTCGCCTTTTCCTACTACAATAGCTTCGTCCGCCCCCATTTTATGTGCAAATTCTGCCTTATCTTGGGAAGTAGTAAAAACTGTAACTCGGTTGCCTAATTTTTTGGCAAATTGCACCGCCATGTGTCCCAAACCGCCGATGCCAAGAATGCCAATTTCTTGCCCAGAACTCATCCCCGCATTTCGCAAACCGGCGTAAACCGTAATTCCGCCGCACAACAGCGGCCCCGCTACGTTGGAATCGATGCCTTTGGGAATAGGAAAAGCAAAGCGGGAATCTACCATCAAATAATCGGCAAAACCGCCCGGCCCTGTAACAATTAATCCCTGGTTTTCATCGCAGAGATTTTCGTTACCGCGCAAGCAGTCGTGGCACTGCAAACAAGACGACCTTTGCCAGCCGACACCAACGCGATCGCCCACTTTTAAATGAGTCACTTGCGGCCCTATTTCTGCCACTTCTCCGATAACTTCGTGGCCGGGAACGAGGGGATATTTTGATTGACCCCAGTCATTGTCAATCATGTGCAAGTCAGAGTGACAAATGCCGCAGGCTAAAACTTTGATAATACATTCATGTACTTTTGGAGGTTCGACATCGAATTTGTATTCTTCAAGCAATCCGCCTGTTTTTGTAACTGCAAGTGCTTTGATTTGCATGGTGTATTTCCTGGTTTGTTTGCCATTATAGTGCTCGATCGACTTTCACAGTCTCTTTCTTTAGTTGTATATATTCAGGTGAACATACCCCTAGGAATGATGCGCGTTACTAATAATTTGTCTGGTGCTTGTGGCGCACCTTACCAATTAGCAATTACCAATTATAGCAATCCTCGCATCAGTTGTAAAAATATTTAGGCGTAGTGCTAATAGTGCCTACCCCAGCCTGCATCGGGGCAACCACGGGGGGGTTGCCCCTACAAGAATTACACAAATCATTTAGGATTGCTATAGCAATTACCAATTAGTCTCACAACTTGCCATTTCCCATTGCCCACTGCATCAAACCGGGAAATAACCGATAAGCTTCCGATGCCAAAAAAGCAGGGCCGACGGTAACTTCTGCACGCTGATTTTTCACAGCATCCCAGATAGCTTTAGCAATATCTTCTGGCTGAGTTGCCCACTCAGATTTCAGCATTTTGCTCATTTGCTGGCGGCGCGATTCGACTGCGGGTTCGTCTCGATCGCGAAATTGAGCTCTTTCTAAAAAATCGCTGTTAATCAAGCCCGGATGCACGGCGCAAACGTGAATACCTTGAGGCACTAATTCCAATCGCAAAGTTTCTGTTAAACCTGTTACTGCATATTTGCTGGCACAATAAGCAGTCATTTGAGGCAAAGGCATTTTGCCACCAATTGAACCAACATTGACGATTGTCCCGGTTTTTCGTTCCAAAAAATGTGGCAACATTTCTTGAATTGTGTTAACGCATCCCCAAAAATTGGTATTCATTAATTGCTGCCAGTCTTCGGAGGTAGTGTGCTCGATCGCCCCCGTGAGACAAATGCCAGCATTGTTAACTAAAACATCGATGTTGCCGCAGGTATCTAGGGCTTTTTGGACGATCGCCCGCACTTGGTGAATGTCGCCAACATCCCCCGGAATAGCTACAGCGGAAGTGCCTTCTCGCTGCACTTGAGCCGCTGCTGCTGCCAATCTCTCTGGCTGGCGAGCTACCATAACTACATCGTAACCTTTACTTGCAAATAAAATTGCTGTTGCTTTGCCGCTTCCTTGAGAAGCGCCTGTAATCAAAACTGTAGGAGCCATAGATAGTTATAAATTGTAAGTGGAGAAATCGTTTCCGGCGGTATTGAAACTATAACAGAGGTAATCTAATTTTAGGCACGCTCTACATTAATATTTCTTGAGTATAGCAATTTTCTGTGATTTGCGATGAGGCTTTTTTTAAACTCACATCTTGCACCATTCTCAAGAACGGGCAAGATGCCCGTTCCACCAAAGATAAATTTTCTTGTGGAACAGGCATCTTGCCTGTTCATAAAAGCCTTATTGAGAATGGTGCAACATCTCAGTTTTAACGAACCGCGAAGGCGCGTTAGGCGAAGCCGCGCGTAAGCGCTAGGAAGGGAAGGAAGAGAGAAGAGGAGATGAGAAGAAGAGAAGAGAAATTATTCATAATTTGTGCGAAAATTGCTTTGTAAATTTTCCTAATGCCCAATGCCCAATGCCCAATGCCCAATGCCCAATGCCTAAAAAATGAATCTTCCGAAACAAACGCCTAATTGGTCGATCGCCCTAGTGTTAATTATCGGCGTTTTAGCCGTCTCAACTTCATCAATCTTAATTCGGCTGGCTAACTTTTCAGCAGGGGCGGGCGGTTTGGGTTTCAGTCTGGTGCTCGCGGCCTCTCGTCTGACTTTATCTGCTTTAATTCTGCTTCCGGCTTGGCGAAAAATTCAGTGGAACACCCTGCAACCGGGAGCTCGGCGCTATGCTGCTACTGCGGGTTTGTGTCTCGCCCTGCATTTTGCTCTCTGGATTACCTCACTTTCTTATACTTCGATCGCCGCCTCGACTGCTCTCGTCACCACTAATCCTGTCTGGGTAGCGCTTTTGTCCCGCTTCTGGTTCGGCGAAAAACTCAGCAAAATGTCGATCGCTGGCATTACTATAGCCCTGACTGGGGGAATGGCGATCGCTCTGGGAAGTGCGGGCGCAGCCGATGCTGGCAGCAGCCAACTGCTTGGCGATTTCCTGGCTCTGGCTGGTTCCTGGGCTGTCAGCTTGTATTTGCTGCTGGGCCGGGAAGCTCAGCGGCGGGGACTGGGAATTGGTGGCTATATCGCGATCGCCTATACTATTGCTGCGATCGTCCTGCTGCCTCTCCCCTTCGCCTTCGGTACTACTTATACTAATTACCCCGACATTGTATATTTTTATATTTTGTTAACAGCCGCTTTGCCTCAGTTAGTCGGCCACACCATTTTGAACTGGGCTGTAATGCAGATTTCCCCAACTCTGGTAACTCTTGCCATCTTGTTTGAACCGGTGGCGGCGAGTTGGTTGGGTTATTTGCTGTTTGGGGAAATGCCGGCGCCGGCGGTACTCGCAGGTGCTGCGGTGCTGTTGTTGGGTGTAGCAATCGCTACCGTCGGAGCAAAAAAAATAACACTCAACACTTAAGAGTTAACAGTTTTCGACATTGCCACTACAGTTGCCGTGAGTCAGAATAAAACAAATCAGGGCTTAAAAACAAAAATAACTCGTCAGTTAAATATCAGTTCCAAACTATCAAAGGTCTGACTAATGACTAATAATACTCGGTTGCCTTTAGGAGAATAAAATTATGCTGCCAGAACAACTACAGCGGATCATCGGCTACTTTATCGAAGAAGCCACAGAACAGATCCAAATTATCGAACCAGGCTTGCAAGATATCCAAAACACCCTGGCAGATCCCCAAAGAATACACCAGCTCATCCGAGCCTCGCACTCGATAAAAGGGGGAGCAGCTATGCTCGGATTTAGCAGCATTCAGCGCATGGCTCATCGGTTGGAGGATTATTTAAAGCTGCTGAGAGAATGTCCGATCGCCATTGATAGCAGGCTACAATCGCTCTTAACCGAAGTTTTTGATATTTTAGCCGCCCTCGTGTCCAAGGTTTCTAAGGGTTTTGGGCTCAAGCACGAAGACGCAAACCAAATGCTATCCATCGCCGAACCAGTTTTTGACGAACTCGACGCTTACCTGAGATTGCGAATTCCCACTCGCCTGACGGTGAGAGCTACTACGGACGAACATATTCACGTTTTCTCCGGTTACTGCACCTCCCTGAGCGAATTTTCCTCGGCTATTGCTTCGCGCGTCGGTTTGCTCGGAGGCACTATTACCCGCCACGATCAGGATAGCCAGGGGATACGCCTTTGTATTGACATTTACCTGCCGCCTTACACCAGGATCGAAAACATCCGCCAAGCTGTCGAACTCTCCGGCGCTATTATCGGGAATGTTCAGACGCAGCGCGACTTTTCGCTGCTGGCGACTGGAGATTATCCGCTTTACCAAAGTGCGATCGAACCTCCCGCAATTTGCATCGGATGCCGCTACTATTACGGCAGAAGCGACGGCGGCTACCTGCTCAACTGCACGATCCATCCCCGCGGCCCGGAAACAGAAGATTGTCGCGATCGCGAACCGGAATAACGGCTGAAAACTCAGCCCTCGGAAGCACGATTTGCCTCTCGAAAAAATCTTCGGAAACCCATATTTTCCCTGATTTTTTTCACATTACCCCCTGCCATTTTTTTTAAGTTTTTAGACAACTACATCCTTCTTCCTTCGGAAATATCCCCTAACAACTGATACCGCAACTCGAATTAATTGCATCATGCTTGCAGGATGAGCGATCGCCCAGACATTGATTGTCAGACAAGTGATTGCCATAACTAGCAAGATGTATGTCGGAGGCATTACTACCCCGATCGCGAACCAGGTAAAAACGTGAAATATCATTGCTGTAGCCCAAAGGCTGGCGACAACCACAGACGCCCAAATTTGCATTCGAGGTCGGTTTAGTCCTGTCAAAATCGCTGTCTGCAAAGTAGTCAGCAAGTTTGCCGGAACTAAAAAGGCACAGATAGCTATGCAGTAGGTATGAGAAAATTCAGTAACTGTATTGAAGTCGAGCATCAGTCTAAATGTCGGGCCTGTTGGGTATACTTAAAGAGCTTAGCGTGACTTGACTTTCATATCTTGTCACCCTTACCTTAACTTAATATTTCAGTAAGTAGGCCGCTCTGGAGACGCATTTCTCTCCCCCTTTTCTTGCAGGGAAAATTTTACCACAAATATTAAAGTTTTGGAAAATTATTAAACATACTTGAAGAATCGCAACAATTGCTATGATAATTAACATCGGGAAGCGATAGTATATAGGAGCCAAGTCGGTAAAATTTATAGAAAGCTGAGGCTGGTCTCACAGCAACAAATACTGCCGGCTGATTTTCGACTAAATCTTTTTTGATTCGCTGATGATCGGATGATTGATTCTTGATTGATTCTCAGTGTCCGTCCAGGGATCGATCAGTTATGCGATCGAACAATATGAGATTATCATAGAAAAGCCACTTGGCTCTCAAATCTCAAATCATTAGAACCCTCTCGACATTTTACAGCGGAAGACAAAGAAAATGGATCTACAAATCACAATTCCCGCACTCGAAGAAGTTGACTTGACAAACTGCGACAGAGAACAGATTCACATATCGGGGCTGATTCAGCCACACGGGGTGCTACTTGTTGTACGAGAACCTGAACTAGAAATACTGCAAGTCAGTGAAAATACGCAAGATTTGTTAGGAGTAGAGCCCGAAAGTGCGATCGGTCGAAATTTGAGCTTATTCTTCAATAGAGTTCAACTCAAAAAACTCAAGCTTTGTTTGTGTAATGAAAACTTAAAAACCGTTAATCCCATTAAACTCTCTGTCATAAACAAAGGTAAATATTTAGAATTTGACTGCATCCTCCACCGAGTAGAAGAAGTATTGATGGTCGAGTTGGAATTGGCCACCAGCCCAGAAAATCTTTCAGTTTTTAGTTTTTATCATTCAGTGAGATCTACTATCAGCAAAATTCAAAGCGCCAAAAATCTCAAAGAATTATCTCAAATAACTGTAGAAGAAGTCAGAAAAATATCGGGTTTTGATAGAGTTATGGTCTATCAATTTGACCACGAAGGCAACGGCGCTGTAATCGCTGAAGACAAAGCAGAAATGCTGAGTCCTTTCTTAGGATTAAACTACCCAAGTTCAGATATTCCCAAACAAGCCCGACAACTGTATGCGTTAAATTGGCTGAGGTTAATCCCAGATATTAATTATCAACCAGTCCCCCTTGTTTCAGGAAATAATGCTCTCACGACCCAGCCGCGAGACCTGAGTTTCAGCGTATTGAGAAGCGTTTCTCCCATTCACATAGAATACCTGCAAAATATGGGCGTTGCAGCTTCGATGTCAATCTCGTTAATCAAAGACAAAAAACTGTGGGGATTGATTGCTTGCCACAACTATACACCAAAATACCTCAACTATGAATTGCGCGCCGCCTGCGAATTTATCGGGCAAGTAATGTCCTTAGAACTGCAATCAAAAGAAGGAAACGAAGACTACGACTACAAACTACACTTAAAATCCATTCAAACCAAGATTTTTGAAGACATATCCACGTCCGACAACTTGTCAGAAGTGTTAGTTAAATGTCAGCAGAATTTGCTAGAAGCAGTCAACGCCCAGGGAGCCGCCATAATATTTGGAGACAAGTGCTATCAAGTAGGGCAAACACCTCAAGGAGAAGCGCTCAAATACTTAACTCAGTGGGTGCAAGAGCATTTAAATAAAGAAATTTTTTATACGGACTCGCTCACCAAATGCTATCCAGAAGCTGAGGAATTTAAAGACACAGCCAGCGGGTGTTTGGCCATAGCAATATCTCCGACTCAGAAAATATACGTTTTGTGGTTTCGCCCGGAAGTAATTAAGACCGTAAATTGGGCGGGCAACCCCAACAAACCAGTGGAAACCGATGAAGATGGCAACCCTCGACTGTCTCCTCGGAAATCCTTCGAGCTGTGGAAAGAAAATGTGAGGTACAAATCGTTGCCTTGGAAACAATGCGAAATAGAAGCTGCATTGGAACTGAAAAAAGCAATGATTAATATAGTGCTGTGTCAAGTCGATAAACTCGAAAAATTAAATACAGCACTAGAAGCATCAGTCGCCAGAGAACGGGAAAAAACTGCTCATTTAAAAACAGCGATGTCCGAGCTGAAGCGGGCGCAGACTCAATTGGTGCAAAGCGAAAGAATGTCAAGCTTGGGACAGTTGGTGGCGGCAGTAGCTTATGAAGTCACTAACCCGATTAACTTCATCTACGGCAATCTTAGCTATGCTAATGAATACAGTCAAAAAATGATCAATTTATTGCAGCTTTACAACCAGCACTATCCGTCGCCTTCGCCAGAAATTGAAGCACAAATAGAAGCAGTAGAATTAGAGTTCATAGTTGAAGACTTACCGAAATTGCTGGGTTCAATGAAAGTAGGAGCTAACCGCATCCGCGAGATAGTTCAGTCGCTGCGAAACTTCTCTAGAATTGACGAAGCAGAGATTAAACCCGTTGACATTCACGACGGATTGGACAGCGCTTTGTTGATTTTGAGCAATAGACTCAAACCGAAGCCCGATCGCCCCGCAATTCATCTCATCAAAGAATATGGTTCTCTGCCTTTTGTTGAGTGTTACCCAGTTCAAATCAACCAAGTATTTATGAATGTACTGACAAATGCAATTGATGCTCTCGAAGATGCCTTTGTCAACAATAATTTATCGTCTCACGGCGACAAAGAAGAGCCAGTTAAGTACGGACAAATTCGGATTGTGACTGAAATTTGTCCCGGAGAAAAAGCCGTAGCAGTTCGGATCAAGGACAACGGTTGGGGCATGACCCAAACAGTGCGCCAGAAAATTTTTGAGCCGTTTTTTACCACAAAACAGGTGGGCAAAGGTGCGGGGATAGGTTTGGCGATTAGCCACGAAATTGTGGTAGAACAACACGGTGGCAAATTGACTTGCATTTCAGTCCCCGGAGAGGGAACCGAGTTGATTATTGAGATTCCCTTGAGCCAAACTCATCCCACACCCATTGCCAAGTGAAAAAAAGCCCGCGCTAGCGAAGCTATCCCCAAGGCTAGGAAATCGCCCCAATTCAAAAATCGAAAATTAGATTAAAATACAAAAGCAGCTAAGTAGATTTGAGCCAATTCAGAGGAAGCTAGTATGACTGAAAAAAAAACCGCCCAATGGGATGCCGGCCGGTTTCTCAAAACCTTGGCTTATTTCGGCGTCATTCCCTTCATTGGCAGCATTAGCTGGCTGCAACAACTCTTTGGAAGCAGCAGCAAAACTAAAAAAGACCAACCCAAACTGATACTGGTAGCCGGTGCTACCGGCGGCGTCGGGAAGCGAGTTGTCAAGCGGCTGCAACAGCGGGGATATAGAGTGCGAGCCCTCGTCAGAGATGCTAAAAGAGCAACAGAAATTCTCGGCAAAAATGTCGAATTAGTCGAAGGAGATATCACTCTCCCAGAAACCCTAACACCGCTAGTAACCGAGGGCATAGAAGCAGTTATCTGCTGTACTGGCACCAAAGTTCAACCGGTAGAAGGAGACACCCCAACGCGGGAAAAATATTATCAAGGCATCAAATTTTATATGCCGGAAGTTGTGGATGTTCCCGAAATAGTCGAATACAAAGGCCTCAATAATTTAGTGCAAGCTGTTCGTCGCCAGCTAATTAAAGCAGGCGAAAAAATAATTTTTGACTTCACAAAACCCAGCCAAGATTTAAAAGAAACTTGGGGTGCGCTAGACGATATCGTGATGGGCGGCACCAGCGAAAGTTCGATCGTACTTACAGACAATACAGCTATCTTCACAGGCAATGTTTCTACTGCCAACTCGGGCGGCTTTGCTTCGGTGCGTACCCGCAACTTCGATCCTCCGCTTAATCTCGCAGGATTTAGCGGCCTCCAACTACGTGTCAAAGGGGACGGCAAGCGCTACAAATTGATTGT
>NZ_JAUBUC010000046.1:40387-54868 GCF_036705285.1 Microcoleus sp. B4-C1
CCTCCGCTTAATCTCGCAGGATTTAGCGGCCTCCAACTACGTGTCAAAGGGGACGGCAAGCGCTACAAATTGATTGTGCGCAGCGAAGCTAAATGGGATGGAATTGGCTATTGCTATTCGTTTGATACTGTTTACAATATCTGGATTACTGTCACTGTTCCTTTTGATGAATTAATTCCAGTATTCCGCGCGAAAACAGTCAAAGATGGCTCTAAATTTGATGCCAGCAGTATTTTTTCTTTTCAGTTAATGTTGAGCAAGTTTGAATATGATGGCGCGCTCAACCCGAAATTTACACCGGGTATTTTTCAACTGGAGTTAGAATCTATTAAAGCTGATGGGGGACAGACTTTGCCGCGATTTGTGATGGTGAGTTCGGCAGGAGTTACCCGCCCTGGCCGCCCAGGAATTAACTTGGAAGAAGAACCGCCTGCTGTCAGGATGAATGATATGTTGGGGGGGATTTTGACTTGGAAGTTGAAAGGGGAAGATTGTGTGCGATCGAGCGGCATACCTTATACTGTTGTCAGACCTTGCGCTTTGACAGAAGAAGCGGGAGGCAAAGCTTTAATATTTGAGCAAGGAGACAATATTAGGGGCAAAGTCAGTCGGGAAGATATTGCAGAATTGTGCGTGGAGGCTTTGGAACAACCTCAAGCTTGCAACGTTACTTTTGAGGTAAAAGAGGGGGAAAATGGCAGTTCTCCCGGAGACTGGCAGGGTTTGTTTTCGGGAGTTAAATAACAATTGTTTGTAGAGGCTGATTAGTTTGTTACCCCTTGATTACTCGGCGGTTGAAACCGCGTCTACACAAACGAAGTCTGCCTCCGCAGACTAAGAAATAACTGCTTCCTAGGCTCAGCCTGGGAACCAGTTATAACCAATAACTAATAACTAATAACTAATAATTAATTTATGTCTGTTACTTTTTCCCGACGAAAACTGACTCCTTATTTGTTTTTGCTTCCGGCTTTATTTATTTTGAGTTTGACTGTTTTGTGGCCGGCGGTGCAAGCTTTTTATTTGAGTTTTACCAACTACGAATATGATTTGACTCAAATGCCGCAGTGGGTGGGGTTGAAGAATTTTGAGAGGTTGTGGGGCGATCGAGTATTTTGGCAAACTTTGAGGAATACGCTGCTGTATCTCACCTGCGTTGTGCCTGTATTGGTTGTTCTACCGTTGGGAATGGCGATTTTGTGCAACCAAAAACTTAAGGGGATGAACTGGTTTCGTGCAGCCTACTACACGCCGGCGGTGATTTCCATGGTTGTCGCTGGGATTGCTTGGAAGTGGCTGTTTGCTGAGACTGGACTGCTGAATCAGTTGGGGGAATTGTTGGGTTTACCTCCTGTTTCTTGGCTGGCTAATCCGAAGTTAGCAATCTTTAGCGTCATGGCAGTTACTATCTGGAAAGGATTGGGCTATTACATGGTGATTTATTTGGCAGGGCTGCAAGCTATTCCGGCAGAACTTTATGAGGCGGCTGCTATTGATGGTTCTGATGGTTTGGGAAAGCACTGGGATATTACTGTGCCGCTGATGAAGCCGTATTTAGTTTTGGTTGCGGTAATTTCGGCGATTTCTGCTACTAAGGTTTTTGAAGAAGTTTATATTATGACTCAGGGCGGCCCTCGCAATAATTCTAAGACTGTTGTTTATTATCTTTACGAACGGGCTTTTAAGGATTTGGAAATTGGCTATGCTTGTACGATCGGGCTGGTTTTGTTTTTGCTAATTTTGGGTTTGTCGATTTTGCAAGTTAGTCTTCAGGGTTTGACTCGCAATGATTAAGATTGGTGACTGATTGGTAGTGAGTGAGATATTGCAACATTCTGATCTCAAGAACAGGCAAGATGCCTGTTCCACAATACATCACATCTTAAAAACAGGCTTTCCGGCCTGTTCCACAATACATCACATCTTAAAAACAGGCTTTCCGGCCTGTTTCACAATACATGAAATTTCTTGTGGGGTGTCCCGCCCTTCTAATTTATACTAATTTTAGACTTGAATCTCAAAGTAATGCGATCGCTCACGGCTTTGGGCAGGTCTTATTGGTGAAATCACAGGTATAAATATAGGGTTTCTGCCAGCTCAGAGGAATTTCTAATAAATCCCTGGTTCCGGTCATTCCCTGTCCCAGAAAGAGCAGCACAGCGATCGAATTCAATACCACATGGATAGTGCGCCAGCGATTTGAGCGGTCTTTGTAAATGTCTTCAATGATGGCAAGGGAGAAAACCATAATTAGCGCAGCGGCGATGCCAATGTAGTAGTGAGACCAGTACCATTCATTGGTTCGCCGATAAACGCCATCTTGAGTGCCAAGAATAACCAAACCAGTACCTGTTAGGGTGGCAAATATGCCGCGCCATAAAGCGGGTGTCGCTCGATAAAGCATCACCAAAGAGGCGACAGTTGCAACAAACATCAGCACAATGAAAATGACCTGAAACGAGTTTTTGCTCCAAACATCCTTGCTCAAAATATGCTCAAAAATCGGGTAGGCTAGACCCACCAACGTCACTCCTACCACAGAACCTGACAGAATTCGACCTGCTTTGACGTGTTCTGAACCGACTACAGGTGGAATTTTGCTCTTGGTGTCGATCGCAATTTGCTTCCGACGCTGCATGGTTTGCCACGCCATATTGAGAACAACACCAAGCATAGGAAAAACAATCGCTACAGCTAAAATAGGATGCAGCAAACCCAGAAAATCTTTAAATTCCATAGATCACCTTTTTCTTGAGGAGAGTTGGCTTCATTAACCCGGTTTTTGCGATACATAATATCATATCCGGCGATCTAAGCACAGGAATTTGGTAGTCAGGACTAATAGTAATTGTTCATCGGCATAGATACAACTGAAGTCCTGACTACCAACACGCTTTATGAAGGATAAGTCACCCAATATTTTGCTCGCTCAGAAAATATAGCAGTTGTCACTTGTGTGAGGTACAGCTTGTTAAGTTACGCAATAACGCAATTACCATGACCTTTTTGTACCCATAGAAATGAAAAATGCTGGAGGTAACGTCCGTGGCGGTTAATGACTAATTTTCTGCATCACTTTCAGCTTAGCGGAACAGTTCTTTGTTATTCAGAATAGCAGGCCAATTTTTGTTTCCTGAAGCAATGTGACCAGGAATATCCCCCATCCACTGTGCTTGTACTTTCTTGTCGTAGTTGAGATAAAGCTTCCCATTAACGATTTTCCAGGCGTCAGGCTGAGTGACAACAAGATGCCCTTCACTGGTTCCCTGGGCGCAATATCCACCGTATTGAGGAGCATAGTTTTCAGGATTTTTAGCAAACTGATCACGGTTTGCTGCATTAGCAAATATCCAAGTTGTTCCACCCCAATTATGTTTAAATTGGCTAACTCCCATAACTAATTTGCTTTGGGTGAAATAGGCTACGACATCCTGACCATCAAGAGCCACACCTTTTTCGGTGTAGAATTGAGGATGAACGGTTGGTGTGCTGCTTTTACCAGCACAAGGATTGGCTTTACCAGCACAAGGATTGGCTTTACCAGCACAAGGATTGGCTTTACCAGCACAAGGATTGGATTGTGCAACCTTGGATGAAACCGTTGTAGAGTTTGAGTTTCTTGATGCCTTGAAGTTGCCGTAGCTAACATTAGTTGTTACCAAACCGAGAATGGTAGCAATGGCGATCGTAGTAATGTATTTTACTTTCATGTGTCTAATTTCCAGATAAATTGTTAGTAATTCCACGCCAGATGTTTGCTTGATAGTTCTTGCTCTCTGGGAATTATGCTGGCTTGTTGTTGTCTTCAAGCTTTGAGGTTATTTACATTAACGCTCAAGAAAATGAGTGCTAGATGAGGAAGAGATGGATGAGAGATAAAACTCTGAATACTTTATACGTCCCTTTATTCAGCAAAAATTCATCGGGAAATTAGGAACGCATCATCTAGTTACCCCGAATTTCTTATAGAGTGGAGATTAACCCTGACTATCCTTAAGAGTCCTTGATACACTCTTGGCTTAGCAACCGGGTTTCTTGCTAGATATCTGGTTTCTCAACCCAAGATTGCTGATGAGAAACTTAGTAATGCAGTAATTTAATCGCGAGTTGAGCAACGATGACAGGAAAAGACTGGTTAGTGACTAATGATGGACAGTGCAGTATTTTTGAGGCTACAAGTCAAATTGAAGATTTGACTCATCCCTACCGACTTTACCGCTTTTTAACTGACTTGGAAGATGTATTAGAGCAAATTAGTGATGATTATTTACGACTCCAGGCAATTTGTCCCCTTGTCCGCAGGTTGTTAGATAGTTCTTCCTGGTTTCAAATTGCTCTCCTTGAGCCTGACTCTGAGACAAGCTGGGCCGTACAAACACTGTATGATGAACCATTTTTTCCTCTGACGGTGCAGTTGGTGGCTTGGGTTCCGGGTGCAGTTTCTCCGATTCACAATCATGCCAGTTGGGGACTGGTGGCGCTACTTGATGGACAGGAGAAAAATACTTTTTGGCAGCGATCGCCAACTCGCAAGTTTCCCGATAAAATCACAACTGTGGGCGATCTTTTGCTTGCGCCTGGTGACGTTTTGTGCTTAATGCCAGATGCGATTCATCATGTGGAACCACTGGGAGATCAACCAACCATTAGCTTTAATCTTTATGGTGTAACAGATTACGATCGGCGATTTGAGTTTAACCAGATTAAAGGCACTGCGGAAAACTTTTAAGATAGCAGCTTGATGAATTTTTTGATCGATAGTCCAGGACGCACTCATACCAAAGAAACCGGGTTTTTTAGCGAATCTCCTGGCTATAACGAAGGATTTTCGTAAACAAACCCGGTTTCTGACTGTACAGTGCGTCCAGGAATAATCTAGTTGGAATTTTTCCTAATTTTAATGCTTAAGTCTCCTCGCTACCTGACGATATAATGAAGCTAATTCCCCAATTTATAGTCGCTATCAACCCTCTCACTGGCAAGCGAATTTCCACCTCTTCGCTTCAGTTTCGCCTGACACTGGAATTGCTGGTACTCTCGATTTTAGGACTTAGCAGTGTGGCATTTTGGGCCGGCTGGCAAAGGTCGCAAAATCTAGTCGGGGCCCATAAAAAAACCCTGGAATACATTGGAATACGCTTTCCAGAACAGGTTGATCTTTATAGTGAAATGGGTTCACTAGAAATTGGCTTAACCCGAAGCGTGCATAAAGCTTCCACAGGAGGAATCATGGTGTGGGTGAAGCGAAATGATGGGATGCTTTTGGTAAATTCACCTGATATGGATCTGCAATCTTCTAAGATTACGAAGATGATCTCGTTGACGGAAGTACCTGCTGAGCCGACTTTTGTTCAGGTGGGCGATCGCTATTTGGTGATCTGTAGCAGAACTCTGAGGATAAAAAATGAGTTACTGGGTACGGTATATTTCTCTCAAGATATCACTGATGAGCAACGTCAATTAAATGATGGGATTCGCAGTCTAATTGTTGTCAGTATTGTGGTAATCTTAGTGTTAATGTTGGCGATCGCCAGTCGCATTCGTCATGCTCTCCATCCTTTGGAACATATGAGTCAGGTAGCTAGCACTTTGTCTGCTGATAATTTGCAGGCGGCAAAACTCCAACTGCATCAGGCTCCTGATGAGATTTTAGGACTAGCGCAAACCTTTAATGAGATGTTGTTTCGATTGTCGGGTTCCTGGGAGCAGCAACGCCAATTTGTCGGTAATGTTTCCCACGAATTACGCACTCCTCTGACGGTTGTAGTTGGTTATTTACAAAGTTTGCTGCGTCGCAGCACTAACTTAAGTGACTATCAGCAACAAGCACTGGAAACAGCCGTTGGGGAAACTGAACGCACGATTCGGATGTTAGAAGATTTGCTGGATTTGGCAAGGGCTGATAGCGGCAACTTGCACTTTCGTTTGAATCCGGTGATGCTGAATACTCTGGTGGCTGAGGTAGCCCAGATGAGTCAAAAAGTTAGCAATCGGAAAATTATTTTGGTGTCAACTGATGAGGATGTTGTAGCCTGTGCGGATCAGGATCGTTTACAACAGGTGTTAATTAACTTAGTTGATAATGCAATCAAGTATTCTGCTCCAGAACAACCAGTTGAGTTAGTATTAGAAAAGAAGGAACAGCAGGTGATGATTCATGTGGGCGATCGCGGAATTGGTATTTCTCTCCCCCATCAAAACCGGATTTTTGAGCGATTTTACCGGGTGGATGAGTCGATGAGGCGCTCTAGAGACGGTACGGGGCTGGGATTGGCGATCGCCAAAAGCCTGATCGAAGGCATGGAAGGACGTATTACGCTCCGATCTAAACCGGGAGAAGGTAGTATTTTTACTATCACCTTACCTGTCTGGAATCCGCAGCTATGAGCGATCGCATTCTCCTTGTTGAAGATGACCCTAAACTGGCAAAGTTCATCGAATCTGAACTTAGTCTTGAAGGATATCACGTCACTGTCGCCCCAAACGGATTGGATGGATTAACGATCGCTCGTGATACTCAACCGGATTTATTAATTTTAGATTGGATGCTTCCCGGTATCTCTGGATTAGACATCTGTTTAAGGTTGCGATCGACTGGTGTTCAAGTACCAATAATTATGTTAACAGCAAAAGATGAAGTACCCGATCGCGTGACGGGATTAAATGCTGGAGCCGATGATTATGTTACTAAGCCTTTCAGTATGGAAGAACTCCTCGCGAGAGTGAAATCACGTCTGCGTCGAACTCAACCAAATGACCCGGATCAGCTACAATTTGAAGAGCTAATCTTGAACCGTTTAACCCGGGAAGTATATCGAGGCAGTCAGCTAATTGAACTCACTGCCAAAGAGTTTGATTTGTTAGAATTTATGCTGCAAAATCCCCTTCAAGTCATTACCCGCGACCTAATTTTAGAAAAAGTTTGGGGTTACGATTTTATGGGCGAGTCAAACATTCTTGAAGTGTATATTACTATTCGTGCATTACGGATTAAGTTAGAAGCAAGTAACTCAAAACGCCTGCTGCATACTGTTCATGGAGGGGGGTATGTGTTGCGAGAGCAAAACTGAGGAGGGGCGGGTTTACAAATACTTGAGATATGAAGTATGGATACTGATGAACCCGCTCCTAAAGGATGTGATATCCAATCCGCTTCTACTGCCTATTTTATGGTAAAAAATAAACCTACAAATCCGGCCGTTCCTGATAATCTTCCGCAGAACTCGGGTCTAATTCCCACCGACTTTCATCTCGATGTTCAAGCATATCTGTGGTGTGCAAAATAGCCCCATCGGGCATTTCTATGCCCGCAGCGGCTCCGAGTTCGTCAACAAGATCGAGGTCGGGAGTAGGCGCGGTTCCGCCCACCGATTGCTCGCCAGTGGCACTTTCTTGTTCCGCAGCCGGATCGCCATCCTCGCCGCCGATTTGGGAAGTGGAAGAGTATTCGGAACTGCTGTCCTGCAGGGTTGTTATGTCGTCTTCGCTCAATCCCGGTTGAGCGATGACGCCGGTACCGTAAGATTCGGTAATTTCTTGAGGCAATTCGCCCAAATTATCACCATCTCTTGTTGTTTTTGCGTTGCGTTCCTTTTGCTGTGCCACGAGACTTGCTCCTGTTTGTTTTTGAACTCAATTAAATTAAAAATGTCCGAATTTCGCTTGAGCTGAATTATTTTTAGTAATTGCCAATGGCTATCATTAAATGACATTGTAATTGCTATTTAAGCTTTTAGCTTCTATCCCAGGAAATATATTGATTCTGAGCAGCTATTTCATTGGGAATACAAAAAGCGATCGCCCTTTTCAAAAGGGCGATCGCTTTTTAATGGGGATGTTAATTCTATTCGGGAAAATCAGGAATTACCCATTTGGGGGGTTCCGTCCGTTTCCTTCTCACCGCTTCCTCTGCTATTTCTAGCATTTTATCCAGAGAAGTATTTTCAATAAAGTTGGACGTTGCTTCTGCGTATTCCCGCTTCGGGCACTTGTCGCCCAGAACGCAGCCATTGACGCAAGCTACAGCACAATCGACAGTGTTCTCCACCATAACTTTTTTCCTTTCACGGTTCCAACAACTAATAGGCAGCTACTCTGGGTGAATTTGTCAAGAGACTGCTCTATATCTTTATTTTACTTCACAAATTGTCATCAAAGGTCGATCGCCAGGGCAAAACTGTTATAAAATCAAAGCAACCTACCTAATCTGCCGATCGTGAACAATTTTCTGCGGCGCTTAAAACTTTTACCTTGGCGAGAAATGCTGCAAATTTCCGCCCTCGTCAACTCAATCGTGATTGGATTGGAGTTATTTTTAGCCTGGGGTTTCACGCAATCGCGGCCAATCCGCAACGTCGTGACGCTTCTTTACGGCCCATCCCTCGGGACATTGATACCTTTCGTTGCTGCACTGGGAATGGGAGCTTTAGCAGTGTACTTTTTAGAGTATTGGCAACAACAATTTTTGCTCAACCGAATTAGTTTGTGGTTTTTAGTTTTCTGCGTGCTCTTGGGTTTGGTGTTAAAGTCATTCCTACCCATCCCTCCTTTATTAGCAAGTTTATCGGAAGCTGCACTAATAGGAGTTACTGTGGGAGTTTTTTGGAAGGGCCGGCCTTATTGGCGATAGTCATGCCATTTTAGATTTTAAATTTTAGATTTTAGATTTTAGATTTTAGATTTTAGATTGGCTATGACTGATGAATATTCTGGTTTGGGGGTTGTCTATAGTTACATTTTTTTGTGAATCTAGTATAAGGTGCCAATAGCGGACACTAGCCAGAAAAATTGTGCGCTATTGGCACCTTACAGAATATAAATTGTGCAGAATTACCTATCGACTAAAAACACAATTCTCAATTCCCCAATTTCATCGCATTTCAGGAACTCTCACAGTCTCTGTAGGAGGCATCATGGCTTCTTTAGCATTCAACTTTTGATTCAACTCCCGAATCCGGCGCGACAGCAAGCGAATAATATTCACCGCAATTCCCGGCGTTTCATCAATCGCATCGTATAGCTGCATTTGAGTCAGCATCAAACACTCGGATTGTTCGAGAGTAGAAATAGAAGCCGATCGAGGTTCCGCATCAAACAGCGACATTTCCCCGAAACAAGCCCCCGCTTTCAACTGTGCCAAATCCCGATCGCCTATATGCACGCGCACCGTTCCCGATACCAAAATATAGAGAGACCGCCCTTCTTGTCCTTCCGTAAAAATCCTGTGCTTGGAAGGAAACGAAAGTTCATCCATTACCGATGCTAGACGCACGAGAAAATCATCCCGCAGTTCCTTAAAAATCGGAACCTCCCTCACAAACAATAGGCGTTCGACGCTTGTTAACATAATGAGATGCAGTGATTAATTTAAACTTAAAAAGGGGAAGGAGAAGGGGAATAAAAACGGTTGACGGTTAACGGTTAACGGTTGACTGACAATAACAACTGCCAACTGACAACTGACTAATGTTACCTTTTTCCCCCAGCACCCAACTCTGCCATCATCTCTTCAACTTGAGCGGATACCAAATTATCGGGGTCATTTTGCAGCCTGGGCAACAATTCGACCAAAGCCCGTGGCGAGGCTATTTTCAAATAGGCTAACACTGCTTCGCGGACAAAACCCGTCGGGTGCTGCAGACAGACAAGAGTTTGTTGAGCCGTAAGACTCCAGCGCGCTTCCCTCGCCAAGTGAAAGCAGCAGGCCAAAGCCCAATCCGAAAGGAAGTGGCGCAATTCTAGCAAGCGGCGCAGACGATCGCTAGGCGCTAGAGGTTTGTAAACCATCAATTCCGAGAGGTTGCTCAATTTTTCTCTTTCCGAGTGTTGATCTAACAAATTGATGAGCGATCGCTTCCTAGCTATATCCACAGTATTATCGAGAATTTCCAATCCCCTCGCAACCAAAGAAGGTTGGCCAGAAGCGATGTTGAAAGCAGCGGCTTGTACCGTGTCCAGCGGATAAAGAAACTTCATCAGCAAAAAACACCGATCCCTAGCATCAGCTTCCAACCCCACCAGAGCCCGCTGCAACAATTGAGCCGTATCGTTCCCCGGTGTCCCGGTGCTGTTGGCTTCCCGATCCGAGAAATTGCCGTAGGTTGTTACCCCAGAAAAATCTACTATAGCTGCATAAATTTGACCGATAAACATTAACTCCTGTTCGATAAGAGTTTCCAAGCCGCTACGGCCGATGCGGTCTAGAACCCCTTCTATCCCAGCTTCCGAAGGCATTTTCAACAGGATGCGGAGGATATTGCGCCTCGTCGTTCCCCAAGCCGTCATCAAATTGCTGACCAAAATGTCGATCGCCTCATTTGTCCCAATTTGACCCAGAGCCGTCCAAGCTTGCAACCTGACCAAATCCGACTTGTGGATATCCTCAGCCAAATAAACGAGCAAAGGAATGGCATCGTTGTGAAGTTTGACTATAGCCTGCAAAGCCGCTTCCCTAGTCGATTTGTAACCAAGTCCGCGCAGCAGCGAAGGATAATATTCTTCCGAATGAGTAGACGAAATCACGTCTAACAGAGCGCAGCGCACTCGCAGAGATTCATCTTGCAACAGATTGGGGATATGCAGCCGCAGTCCTTGCAAATAATCAGCTTCTCCCAGAGCCCGCGTCCCCATAACACGTTCCCGCTCTTGTTTGTGCGTCAGCATTTGGCGAAGCGTGTTAGTAGCCTCTGCCTTTTGCAGGCGATCGCCCCTTCTCATAATTAAAGCAGCCGCCGTACCCCGCACCACCGGATCGACCGTCGGCTGCAAGTAAGGCCGCAAGCTCTCAATATTCGGTTCAGCTTCCGTCAGCCAGATGTAGCGCAAAGCCAAGGCCAGAACCTCCGGCGGCAAGGATTGCTGCGAGAGTGCGCGGACTGATTCTAAATAGGCGGGGTTCGGGTGTTGCAGCATCGTTTCCAAGCTCTGGCGCTGCAAACTAGGGGACAGGGAATCGAGGATGGGAGCCAGAACTTCTCCGACATTTTTGGGGTCAATTTGCGTCAGGAGTTCTATGCAAGAGCGCTTTTCATCTTCGCCCCCCGGCTTTTGTAGAGTTTCCACCACTGCGCGCTTGAGAGCTTTGAGGTCAACGTCTGTGACGCCCAAGCGCCCCCGCTCCGCACTTTTGACCAACAAACCCACGTATTGAGAGCGGATCAACCATACGACAAACACCCACAACAGTGCCAATATGACGATCACGCCAATAAATATCAAGCTTTGCTGGTCGTGAAATACATTTTCGTCTTGCTGGGGGAGTATCTTGCCTGTCACCCACAGCATAATCAGGATGCCTACTCCTGTAGCTCCGCAGGACAAAGGTTCGCCCACACCGTTGACCAAAGTTTGAATTCCCGATCGAATATTGTCGGGAATCGGTTGAAATAAAACCGGGCTAACAGTTTCCAAAAGCGTGTAGTGCAGCAGTTCGTCTAAAAATCTCAGCAATATTAGCCCGATGAACACAGATACTAGCTGGCCGAGAGAGGCTCCTATGGTCAGCACTCCGAGTATAGCGATGCCCGCCGGCAAAATCATCGCCGTCACGAATACACCGATTCTTTCCACCAACCGGCTCGAAGCGAACCATTGAGTCGCCACTTGAAACAGGCCTTGTATGCCTTCATAAATGCCCAAGAAGCTAGCGATCCAGCTAGCTCCGTCCCCCGGGTTTTGGTATTCTAGCTGGCTGTAGAATTGGAAATCTACCAGCACGTAGACGACTTCTGCGAGGATGAAAAAACTGACTAGAGGTACGGCGTATTTTTGAAGTGGGCCTGTAACTTTGCGGGCGGTAAATTCTTCTTGGTCGTCGTCTTCATCATCATCATCCGTCCAGTGAGCCGTTTCCGGGAATGCTTGGCTGTATTTTTCCGTGAGGTAGTACAGCAACACCGAGCCGATCGCCACCATCAACCCCGATATGAGGGTAACGTTTTTGAGTCCGACTACGTACAGCAAAACAGGCAGAGAAAATCCGCTGACTACTCCAGCTACTAGATAGCCACTACTGACTAGCGGATAGGTGCGCTTGATTTCTCTAATATTAAACAGTTGGTTGGAAGTGATAGAAGTATTAAGGTCGTTGAGGACATAGCAAGCTTCTACCCACAGCCACATCAAAAAAATAGTAATAAAAGCGATGCTGACGCCAGCTATCTTAGTATTTTCGTAGCCGATGCCGAATCGAAATAAAAATAGCGGTATCGACATCATTGCCAGAACAACCACTACGGTGCGCCTTAGCGGCAGGATTTTTTGCAGCCACGAGTAGACAAATCCCAAGCCAGAACCGATAAACGCGCTGGCTATATAAATCCAGGGCATTTTGTCTGCACCAAATTCATCTAGAAAAAGACCTACTGTGCTGAGTTCCAGCCAGATCAGCCCGACGGAGGTTAGAGTGTAGACGAGGAACATCAGTACGGTTCGCTCTACTTCTTCCGATCGCAGGTTGAGCGATCGTAGCACTCCTTGTCTTACTCCCGCCGAACCGCTGATTTGAAAATTTTCCATGCAGCCTTGATTTCCCTGTGTGGTAGCTTATTCCTGACTAACTTCGGAAGTCATCAGCTATCAGTCACCAGTTTATGACTGATGACTGCTCACTAATGACTATCTATTTATACTTTCTTTGGCGACAGCAGCATCATCATACTGCGTCCTTCTTTTTTGGGGGCTTGCTGCACTTCTGCGATTTCCTGCAAATCTGTGGCCATGCGCTTAAGCAAGTCCTCTGCTAGGTTGCTGTGTTGGATTTCCCGACCTCTGAACATGATCGTGGCTTTTACTTTGTCCCCAGATTTGATAAAGCGGTCTGCTAGTTTGAGGCGCACTTGGTAGTCGTGTTCTTCAATTTTGTAGCGCATCTTCACTTCTTTAACATCGGCAGTGTGCTGCTTCCGCTTTGCTTCTCGCGCTTTCTTTTCCTGCTCGAATTTGTACTTCCCATAGTCCATTACCCGGCATACGGGCGGGTCAGCTTTGTCGCTGACAAGTACAAGATCCAGTTCTTTTTCTTCTGCGAGGCGCAGCGCTTCTGCAGGTGTCAATATCCCTAGTTGCGCGCCGTCGGTATCGATTACCCGGATTTTGGGGTATCGAATATTTTCGTTGATCTGGGGTAGGTTGCGATTTTGTCTTCTTTCAATCACAGGCATGAATGGTTTTACAAGCAGTAGTTTAATAGCGAAGCTTCTTGATAGTTACAGGTTTGAGCGGTCAATTTTTCACGATTGACGATCCAACTGTTTTATAAGGTGTTACCCTTACCGGACGTACTACCGCGCCCTGTGCCCCCTCCGCTAACGCCTTGGGGAATATTTGGACTGATCGTAAATGAATTCTTACAATACTTGCTATTCTACTCACTCTGGCTGAGTTTCTGCCTAGTTTTATTTTAACTTCACACACGATCGCCCGCTCCCAGGCCCGATCGATGACAAAACCGTCAAAAATTCAGGGTAAAAGTTGAAGGATGAGGTACAGCCGCTTTTGCTAGCCCATCTCGCCCGGTCTGGCAACTCCCCCAAGTCGCCTGATTTGCCTTGTAGAATAGGTATAACCAAGTGTAAATTTATGTTGCGAGCTGAGGCAAAATTGACAAATTCTCTGCTGTGGCACCAACGGGTGGGAACTCAACGAGACTGGATGTGGCGGGGCTGGCAAACTCGCTACACTTATTTGCGGCCCGATAGGGTACGAAATCAAGGCGCGCTGGAATTTCAAGATTCTGGGGCCAAACCAATGGCCCCGCGCGCATCGGGAACGCCGATTATTTTACTGCACGGGTTTGGAGCTTCGATCGGACACTGGCGACAAAATCTCGCCCAACTCGCCGAAAACCAAACGGTTTACGCCTTGGATTTGTTGGGGTTTGGCGCTTCCCAAAAAGCTCCGATCGACTACTCTGTATCTTTGTGGGTCGATCAAGTTTATGATTTTTGGCTAACTTTTATCAGAGAGCCAGTAATATTGGCAGGGAACTCGATCGGCTCACTAATTTGTCTGGCCGTCGCCGCCGCTCACCCGGACATGGTGGCCGGCACGGTAATGATTAGCCTCCCAGACCCCTCTGTGCGAGCCGAGGCGGTACCTGGATGGCTGCTTCCGGCGATCGAAACGGTTGAAAGTTTGTTTGTTTCTCCGATCGTACTCAGGCCTTTGTTTTATTTAGCCCGCAAGCCTTCCTTTGTCCGTCGCTGGATTGGCTTTGCCTACTCCAACCCCGAAGCTGTTACCGACGAATTAGTGGAAATTCTAGCAGGGCCAGCGGGCGATCGGGGAGCAGCCCGCGCCTTCTGCGCTTTATTTAAAGCTGTAGGCAGTTCACAATTTTGCCCCAGTGTCAAGACTGTGCTGCGAAATTTAAGAATCCCGATGCTGTTAATTTGGGGCAAACAAGACGTGCGATTCGTTGTAATGTGAATCACGGTTCAAATCCGTACATAACATTACCAACCAACTCCAAAAAAGAAGGTT
>NZ_JAUBUC010000047.1:0-54454 GCF_036705285.1 Microcoleus sp. B4-C1
TAAAACCGGTTTCTGGCGAGAAATCCAGAAGAAACCCGGTTTCTGGGGTGTACTTTATAAACCTGGAATCCGCTGTAATTCTCATTCCTTACTAAGTCGGTGGCACAATTCGCCAGTATGTAACAAAAGATTAAGTAGGGTGATTCGAGTTAAATTTAATAGGTTGTGTATGGTTGTGTACGGTTTTTTTTTTACCTTCTACCCCATGAATTACCGCAGAAGCAAGCTCTAATTCCGAGTCAAATATTTGTCCTGCTAGTTCATCTTTTTTGATGTGTTGCCATTTCCATGCAAAGCAAATTTATTCCTTCTCAATCTCCATAACGATGCCACCGGACTTGATAGAAAAACTCATGCTAATTGCGGACAATTGGCAGAGTGAGATGTACCGTTGTTTCCTTTTTATAGATACTGGTAATTGAGAACTCTCCTCCTGCCAGTTCGACAATTTTCTGGACAATTTTTAAGCCGATACCGGTGCCCTGTTGCTCATACCTCTTGCGTTCAAACTGCATGAAGGCACCAATTTTAGCAATTTGCTCCTCTTTCATGCCCTGCCCGGAGTCATGTACAGATAAATGTAGCATCTCCCCTAGGACTTGACTACTAACTTTAATGGTTGTCTCTGGTGAGGAGAATTTCAGTGCATTATCAATTAATTCATGGAGAATAGTTGATAGATATCGGTCTGATAGAGCGATCTCCGCTTCCTCAAGAGTGAACAACATATCGTTGCTACGGTTGACCTTCTGAGCCTGGTATGTCAACTCGGCTTCAATGGCAGAAGCTACAAATTGAGTCCGGGCAGATTCCATTTTGTGCTGTTGACTTGCGGATAGTTCTAATCCTAAATAAATCAGGAATTTTTTCGTTAATGTTTCTAGGCGACGGGCAGAGTCATGTGCCCAGCCTAATATCTCACGGATTTGGGCGATATCCATGTTTTCGATATCGTCCTTGAGCAACCCGATCGTGCCTAAGATCCCATTGAGGGGCGTATTCAGTTCGTGGGATAGAGTAGAAGCTAAGTTGCCACGCAACTCATTGAGGGTGCTGTCCAAGACATTGATGGTATTTTCTTGGATGTGGTATAAGTTCTGGATATTATCATACTGTTCCTTGATTCTGAGCATTGAATGCACGCGAGCACGCAGTTCAATAGCATTTACAGGTTTACTGATGAAGTCGTCAGCACCGACAGTGAGACAATGGGCAAGGTCTGATTTTGAATTTAATGCTGTCACCATAATGATGGGAACGGCTTGCCATTTTGACATGGCTTTGATTTTCCGACAAATCTCGATGCCGTCTATTCCCGGCATCATCACATCCAGCAAAATAAGATCCGGATCAAATATGTCGAGGGATGCGATCGCTTCTTCCCCGCTGGCAGCATAATGCAATTGATAATCCTGCTCTGATAACAGGGTTTCAATCACATCAAAGTTATCCGGCTCATCATCAACAATTAAGATAGAAAATTGAGACATAATTGCCACCATTTCAATAAGGTAAAAATTTTATAATTTCATCTGATACTCGTCAGCTATGCTGCCAAAGTGATTTCAAAAATTGCTCCTTGTGGTTGGTTGTTTCTGACACAAATTTCGCCCCCATGTGCCTCAACGACGATTTTGCAGAAAGCTAAACCCAAGCCTATTTGAGAGACATCCGACATCAGATTTCCAATCTCGTATTTCTCAAAAATTTTGTGTTGCAATGTATCAGGAACACCTGGTCCAGAGTCAATAACCTGGATTTTTGCCTTGCCCGATGTGAGGAATTCTACAGTCACTATGATTTGACTATTGGGTGGGGAAAACTTAATGGCATTCGAGAGGAGATTATCCAGCATTCGATGTATCATGGTGGCATCAACCGAGACTTTTCTACTGTTTTGTACTGGTAAATTAGCGACTATAAACTGACTTTTTTGAGCAGCAATTCCTTCAAAGTTTGAGATAGCAGATTCTATGATATCGCACAGATAAATATCAGTGTAATTGAGACGCTTTTTACCGGATTCGAGTAAATAAATTTGCAATAAATCATCAATTAATACCTGTATTGCTTGTGCTGACGAGTAAATCCGTTCCAGTTGCATTTGTTGTTGTTCTTTAGAAGACTCTAAGCTTTTTAGGAGTTCCAAGCCAAGCAAGATACCAGCCAGGGGATTGCGTAAATCGTGGACTACCATTTTAACCATATCTTCCCGCAATTTGAGTAAGCTTTGCAGGTCGTCATACTGGTGCTTAATTCGCAGCATACAGTGAACTCTGGCACGTAGTTCAATAGCATTTACAGGTTTACTAATGAAGTCGTCAGCGCCCGCAGTGAGACAATGGGCAAGGTCGGATTTTGAGTTTAATGCTGTCACCATAATGATGGGAACGGCTTGCCATTTTGACATGGCTTTGATTTTCCGACAAACTTCGATGCCATCTATTCCTGGCATCATCACATCCAGCAAAATAAGATCCGGATCAAATATGTCGAGGGATGCGATCGCTTCTTGCCCGGTGGCAGCGTAATGCAATTGATAATCCTGCTCGTTCAAGAGAGTTTCAATCACATCAAAATTATCGGGTTCGTCGTCAACGATCAAAACAGATGGTACATTCATGAATTATCTTACCAGGGAAGTTAAAAGGTGTTGAATAGTGCTTGCCAATTGCTTCAGCTTAACGGGTTTGGTGAGGTAATCATTGGCTCCGGCGGCAAGACAACGATCGCGATCGGCAGTCATGGCTAAGGCAGTTAAGGCAACGATCGGCACATCGACTAACCTAGGATCGAGGCGAATCTGCTGCATAGCTTCTAGACCATCCATACCAGGCATTTGAATGTCCATCAAAATTAGATTGGGGTTTTCCGACTTGGCCAGGGCGATCGCCTCCTCTCCATTCTTCGCCAAGAGAATGCGATAGCCTTTAGCTCTCAAGTAGCTCGAAACCGTACTGATATTGGCTTCGTTGTCTTCTGCCAGCAAGATTAAGGGAGAGCCTCCCTGCTGTTGGGGCCCGCTGGGTTCGATGCGGGGCTCTGTCTGGGATTCCGGGTCAACAGATGAGGGCGCACCAGTAGGGGCAGTGCCCCCGTGCCTGCCCTCGAATTCGATCGTGAAGCAACTTCCTACACCCACAGTGCTGGTGAGCAACACCTGCCCGCCGTGGAGTTCGACAATGCGTTTCACCAGGGCAAGCCCCAAGCCAGTGCCTGCATATTGACGATTCAGGGCGCCATCGATTTGGATAAAGGGCTGAAACAGTTTGTTGATATGTTCTGGGGCAATACCAATACCTGTATCGATGACGGCAATTCGCAGACTCTCTTTGACCAAAAAATGGGGTGAGGAATCGGCAGAATCTGGGTCTGCCCGGCGCTGTTGACGGCTAACTTCTAGGGTGATGCGTCCTCCGTTAGGAGTGAATTTTACCGCGTTGTTGAGCAGGTTGATCAAGACTTGGCGCATCCGCCGTTCATCAATCAATAAGTCGGGCAGATTGAGTGGCACTTTAATCTCTAGCTGGATGCGTTTTTGCAGGGCTTGTTGTTTGATAAATGCCAGACTGGATTGACAGAGATGATTGATTGAAACTGGGGTGCAATCGAGCTCCATTTGACCCGATTCAATTTTGGCGACATCCAAAATGTCATTGATTAACTCTAGTAAGTGAGAGCTACTCCGCTCGATGGTTTGTAAAGCTTTGATTTGTTGTTCGTTGACGATGCCAAAGACTTGCTCTTGTAGCCCCTCGCTCATGCCCAGAATGGCGTTGAGGGGGGTGCGGAGTTCGTGGCTCATGTTGGCAAGGAATTCGTCTTTGAGGCGGGTAGCACGGGCCAGTTCTTGGTTAGAGACTGCCAGTTGTTCGTTGCGCTCGGTGAGTTGCTGCTGGGCTTGTTGCCGTTCGGTGAGTTCTTGCTGCAACTGCTCAAATAGGCTAGCTTGTTGAACCGCGATCGCCAACTGGTTAGCAATTTGTTGCAGGAGTTGTGCTTCAGATTCTTGCCAGACTCGCTTTTCTCGGCAAGCATGGACGACTAAAACCCCCCAGAGCTTGTTGGTTGGGCCAGGGGCAACCCCTCTATGGCTTTGGCTGCTTCGGACTTCTTGCAGGATAGGTGCAACCATTTTGGACTTGACTTCACCAACGCTTGCGTATTCCACCAAGCAATTAGTCCCCATATCGGTCATTATATCCGGGACGATACGGGGCTTGCCCTGGGAATAGTGGTTGAGGATTTCTTGAGACCACAGTTGCTCGTCCCAGTGATGGTTTTTGAGCGCGGGAAACTCGGTCAACACAGATTCTTCAACTATTTGACTTCTGCCATTGCCAAATAGCCGGATTACGATGATTCGATCGCCTTGCAAGATTTCTTTGACTTGCTGTGTCACAGTCGCCAAAATTTGGTTAATATCCAACGATTCGCGAATTTGCTGGGCGATTTCTCCCAAAGTTCGCTGCCGTTGCAGTTGTAAAGCGATCGCCTTTTGTGTTTCCTTGCGGATAGCCAGTTCTGATTGTACCTGTTCGTAGAGGTAAGATTGCTGAATGGCGATCGCTAATTGGTTAGCAATTTGTTTAAGTAAATTGATTTCCCAGTCTTGCCATTGGCGCGGACGATCGCATTGATGAACAATCAGTAACCCCCAGAGGGTTTGATTCAGAATAATTGGAACTACGAGTTTAGCTCTGACTTGGATTTCTGCGAGGAATTCAACCAAGCAGGGTAAGATTGACTCGTTTTCATCTTCCCTATCGTTGAGGGCATAAACTTTTCCTTGGATATAGCGATCGTAGTTCTCTTCGGGGAAAACCTCTTCTGGGAAGAGGATATCCAGAAGCTTAAGCCTATTTGGCGAAACTGATTCAGCAATGGCAGCCCCCGTCCCTTCAGGAAAAACCCGATAAACCAGCGTTCTGTCTGATTGCAAGAGCTGATGGATTTCCTCAACAGTGCTATTGAGAATCTCGTCCAGATTCAGAGACGATCGCATCCGTTTAGTAATCGCTCCCAGCAAACGTTCCTGTTTTGCTTGTTGTTGCAATCTCAGTTCGGCTTCTTTGCGATGGGTGATATCCTGAAACGTGCCTACCAGACCAATAATATTACCTGAGCAGTCTCGCAGGGGAGCCTTGTGGGTTTCGAGAAATATTGGTTTACCATTGGGTAGGGTTAGCGTTTCTTCGATCCCTAATATAGCTTCACCCGTTTCGATTAACCGCCGATCCATCGCACAATACTCGTTCGCCTCGACTTCTTTCTGGCAAATATCTAAATCTCTTTTACCTATACTTTCGGTCGTAGATGGCAAGCCTAGAGTTTTGGCAAACTGCTGATTGCATCCTAAAAAAACCGACTCTCGATTCTTCCAAAACACCGAAAGCGGGATGGTATCGAGTACCGTTTGCAGAAACTGCTGAGATTCCTGCAAAGCCTTCTGGGCCTGTTTGCGATCGCTGATATCTACTAATACACAAATAGTTTGATCCTCTGAGCCTGGAAGAAGTGCGGCTCCGATCAGCACAGAAATCCGGCTGCCATCCTTACGGTAGTATTCCTTTTCCAAGGAATCGATCGCGCCATCCTGCATCAGGCGCTCCATCGCTACAACATCAGCGGGGAGATATTCGGGCGGGGTCATAGCATCCCAATGAATCATCCCAGCATTTAGTTCCTCCCTAGTGTAGCCAATCATCTGTAAGAAGCGATCGTTGGCATCGATAATGTTCCCATGAAAATCGGCAAACATCATGCCGCTCACACTGGACTCAAACACACGGCGGAAGCGGATTTCACTGCTTTCCCTGGCGAGTTCAGCTTGTTTGCGATCGCGGATATCCGATATAATTCCCTGGATGCTAATCAATTCCCCTTCAGCATTGATAACAGGTCGGGCGCTGCTTCTCACCCAGACATAATTGCCATCTCGGTGGCGATGTCGGAACTCATAATCACTTGACTTTTTACCAAGTTTGACATTCTCCCGATAATCAGTAACCACCAAAGGGCGATCGTCTGGATGCACCAGGGATATAAACGACTTACCCATCCATTCACTCTCGTCCCAGCCAAACATGGTCTTGAATTGCGGTGACAAATAAGTGAGCATCCCATCGGGTTCACATGACCAGATCAAATCATTAGCCCCTTCTACCAGGCGCCGGAATTTAGCTTCACTCTCTGCTAATTGGGCTTCGATTTGTTTGCGATCGCTGATATCGCGGCATACACAAATCAATAATCCATCCTCTGTGAGGGTGAGGGATAGCCCTTCGGCAAAGGTAGAGCCATCTTTGCGGGTGGCGATCGCCTCTCCCTCCCAAGCGCGATCGCGCCCCAGCACCGGCAAGACTTCCCGCTCAAACCGTTCTAACTCGTGTTGGGAATACAAAAGTTTCCAGGTTTTGCCCACCAGTTCTTGAGGATGTTCGTAGCCAAACAGTTCTAGATGGGCTTGATTCAAATAAAGGTAGGTGTCTCCTTGCATAATTGCAATGCCGTCGATCGCCGCCTCAATTGCTGCCAGTTGTCGTTTTAGGGTTTCTTCGGTTTGTTTGACATCGCTAATATCTGCAAAATAGCCAACAATCTCGATTGGCGTGCCTTCTTCATCTCGCAGCAGACGCATTTCATCCCGTAGCCAAACGTAGTGACCATCGCGATGCAAAAATCGATATTCATGCTGATGAGTGTTGTGTTCAAAGAGAGCCGATAAATGTGCAAAAACTCTAGGGGCATCTTCTGGGTGAATATGGTTAGCCCAGAAGCCAGATTCCGATAAAAAATCTTCTGGTTTGTAGCCCAAAATGGCTTCGATATTTTTGCTCATGAAGGTTGCTCCATAATCGCCATAGGGCTTACAGCTATAGATCATGGCGGGGCTCGATGCCAGAAGAAATTCGAGGCGTTCTTTCAAAAGGCGATTTTCTAGCTCTGTCTGTTGGCGATCGGTAATGTCTTGGATCAGGCCAAGCACATAGAGATGTTCATCATCCATCAATAGGATAGAAGTGGAAAAGGAGATAGTGCGGCACTGTCCATCTGGGCGCCGGATTTCCCTTTCCACGGCGATCAAGTTGCCCCCTTGTCGTATCTTTTTCAGGTCGGCAATCGTCTGTTTTTGAGATTCTTGATTATTCAGGTACAAGCTGTGATACCACCCCAGACGGTTAATTTCTTCTAAGGTGTAACCCGTAATCGTTTGCATTTGCTGATTCCAGACTGTGAAGCGGACAAATGGAAACTCCTCAACTTCATAGAAAACGCACAGCCCTTCAGTCATGTTTTCTACAATTTGTTGACGGAAAGTATTTTCCTGCCGAAGCGTTGCTTCGGCAAACTTGCGATCGGTAATGTCGAAGCGAATGGCTAGATACTGAAAAGGTCGCCCGCCTTCGTCCAAAAAGGGGACAATGGTGCTAGCAACCCAGTACAGGCTACCGTTTTTTGCCTGGTTGCAAATTTCACCGCGCCAAACATGACCGCTAGTAATGGTCTGCCACAAATCTTGGAAAAATGCAGGGGGATGATAGCCAGAGTTGACTAGGCGATGGGTTTTGCCCATGAGTTCATCGCGGGAGTAGCCAGAGATCGCACAGAAGGGATCGTTGACGTAGGAGATCACCCCTTGGCGATCGGTGATGACCACAATGGCAGACTGATCCAAGGCCTGTTTAAAGGCTGATAATTCTTGAATTAACTGCTGTCGTTGGAGTTCAGCCTGTTTGCCTCTGCTAATATCAAAGTTGACCCCAATCATGCTCTGGGGATTGCCTTGGGCATCTGGCACGACGACACCATAGGCTTTAATAAAGTGGAGGCTACCATCGGGATGCAACACTCGAAACTCGGTATCAAATTCTGCTTGTCCTAAGAGGGCTTGTTGGAGCAATGTTTCGGTGGCGGTGCGGTCTTCGGGATGTAGCCGGTTTGCCCAAATGTCGTAAGGCAGAGGGGAATGAGATTGTTTTGTGACACCGTACAGTTCGTACATCCGCTCATCCCAAAAGACGGTGTTTTGTACAAGATCGAAGTCCCAACAACCGATCGCCCCTGATTTGAGCGCCAAAGCGAGGCGATCCGATACTGTCTGTAGTTCTGCTTCTGCACGTTTGCGATCGCTAATATCTTTGGCGATGCCTAAAAAGCCGATAATTTGTTGATTGACATCCTTGAGGGTGCTGATGGATAGCGACACAGGAAATCGAGAACCATCTTTACGGATATAGCTCCACTCTTCTTCGCTGACAATACCTTGGCGTACTTTGGCAACAAAAAGCTCAAAGCCGGGAGGAATATTTTGCCCTAGTTCAGCAGAGAGTGATGATGCCCGGTCAATTACCTCATTTGCATCGTGGATGAGTGCGGGCGTAGCTTTGCCGACCACTTCTGCTGCGCTGTAACCCAGCATCCTTTCGGCTGCGACATTAAAGGTCTGGATGATGCCAGTTGGGTCTACGGAGATGATGGAGTAATCAGCACAATCGAGGATGGCGCGTTGCAGGCTGTTGACTTGCCAAAGCTCTTGGGTGCGTTCTTCAACTTTTGCTTCTAGCTGTTGGTTTAGTTGGTACAGTTGTCGCTCAGCCTGTTTGCGAGCCGTAACGTCTCGAATCATAAACAAGGCTTCATCTTCGCCACTCTTGACAACTCTGACCTCTTCATATTTCAGGCGTGGGCCAATGTACACCTGCTGTTCATAAACTTGCAGTTCTCCTGTCCGTAAGGCTTGTTCTAGGTGGTGTAGATGTCGGGTCGCAATTTCTCCTGAGATCATATCCACCATCGCCACACCAGGGGTATCGAAACCTGTACCGAGAAAGTCGAGCTGACGATTGGCTGTCACGCTCCCCCGATAAATACCATCGGCACCGATGCGAAACATGAAGTCGGGAACTGCTGCTAATATGGCTCGGCTGTGGGCTTCGCTCTGGATCAGGGCGGTTTCGGCAAGTTTGCGATCGCTAATGTCTGTAGTAGTTCCTACATAGCCGACTACTTGCCCGTCTGCATCCAGTTCGGGAACGGACTGCCCATATACCCAAGCCACAGCACCGTCGGGACGTTGAAAGCGGTATTCGAGTTGGAAAGAGCGATTTCCTTGAATGAATTGCTCCCATTCGGCGATGACCCGATCGCGATCGTCGGGGTGTAGCCCTTGTTGCCATCCTTCCCCGAAAGCGGTTTTTGGGGTGAGTCCGCTGATCTGAAACCAGCGATCGTTAACATAGATGCACTTACCCCTAGCATCGGCGCGGAAAATCCCCACTGGTACGGCTTCCACTAGGCTGGCGTAGCGTTCTTCGCTTTCTTGCAGGCGGACTTCAGTTCGTTTGCGATCGCTAATGTCGGTAATGGTGCCTATATAGCCGATCCGATGTCCATTGGCATCGAGTTCGGCGACGCACTGCCCATAAACCCACGTTACTTCACCGTCGGGACGTTGAAAGCGATATTCGAGTTCAAAAGAGTCGTTACCTTGAATGAATTGCTCCCATTGGGCAATGACCCAATCGCGATCGTCGGGGTGCACTCCTTGTTGCCATCCCTGTCCGATAGTGGCTCCTGTTGTGAGTCCGCTGATCTGAAAGTAGCGATCGTTGACATAGGTACATAGCCCCTCGGCATCGGTGCGAAAAATCCCCACCGGAGCGGCGGCGGCAAGGGAGGCGTAGCGTTGTTCGCTCTCGATCAGGGTGGCTTCGATCCGCTGTCGCTTTACCAGTTCATTCTGCAATTTTTGGTGGATCGTGGCTTGCCCAATGGCGATCGCCAGATGCACTGATAAGGCTTGTATCAGTTCAACTTCTTCCGGTTGCCAGTCGCGGGCGTGCTGGCTTTCGCTGGCATTGAGCAAGCCCCATAACTCATCGCCACACAGTAGCGGCACCAAAATTTTGGCTTTTGTCTGGAGGCGGATCAGCATCTGCCGATGACAGTCTGATATGTTGGCTGTGGAGATATCTGGTACGACGCGAACATATCCCTGACGATAAATCTCAGGATTGTCTTGCTTATAGCAGGTCTCATTGACCCGTTGGCCCAACAGAGACAGGGACGAGTCGGTGGATTCCGCCACGACAATGATTTCCCGATCGGCTTCAAACCGCCAAATATTGACGCGATCGCAGCCGAGCACTTGCCGCACCTGCTGCACAGTCGTATCCAAAATCGTTTGCAGGCTTAGGGACGAGCGAATTTGGGTAGCCAAGTCTGCGACTAATTTCTCTCGTTGTACCTTGGTGTTGAGAGCGGCTGTCCGAGCTTCCACCTGCTGCTCGAGCTCAAGGTTGCGATTTGCTAGCAGCGCTACCTTTTCCGCCTCTAGCCGCACCACCTTCTCTTCCCACTTCTGGACCAGCTTGTATAGCTCCAGCGGGTTGAGGGCTTGCAGCAAACTGGTCTGGGTGACAATACCCAGTAACTCCCCTTGTTCCCCTGTCACCGCCAACCGACGGATCGATCGCTGCTCCATGAGCTCCTGCACAGTCCAGAGTGAATCGTCGGGTCTAACGGCAAAAATCGGCGTACTCATTACCGCTTCAGCCCGACAGGTTTCCAGGTTCAAGCCCAATGTCTGAAATTGCACAATATCCCGCTCGGTGAGAATCCCCACAGGAATTTGTAGCGGTTCAGTAGAGATTCCGCCTGGGTGCACAATCATCACGGAACTGACGCGATGCTCTGCCATAAGTTGAGCGATCGCCAGTAGGGAACAATCTGGCGCAGCACAAATCACTTCGCGGGTCATCACTTCTGCTACCATACGCAACCGCAGCAGGTCGATCGGTCGAGATATTTGGCGCAGACTTTCGTGAGTGACTAGGCCCACTAGGCGATCGAGCTCGTCCACGATGGGCAAATGGCGAATGTGGTGCTGTTGGAGCAGATTAATCGCAAAAAATAAATCGGTGAAGGCGGACTCGCGGAGGGTGACGACGGGGTGTGCCATCACCTCCCGGAGCGCCAAATTCTCCAAGGAACGCTGCTGGGCACTCAGCCGCACCACGTCTCGCTCGGTCAGTACGCCAACCAATTGCTCGTTTTCGACTACCAACACGCAACTCGATCGCGCCTCCTTGTGGAGGTCGTCGAGTTGACCATCCGCCGTTCTAGGGGTGTTGCAGAGCGATCGCACGCCACTCATTTGGGCGATCGCATCCATCACCGTCGTATCGGGCGAAACCACCAAGGGCTCTCGCACGATCGCAGTCCTGAGTTCTATGGGAGTGAGAGCAGTAGTACGAATGAACATGAGTTTATAGGGTTTTTTTGCTGATTATTTTTTTAACCATTTCGCCTTAAACACATGAGCTGATAGCGTAGCCGGGGGTCAGCCATAGTAACGAGAAGAGTTACGTAGCTGCACGACATTCTCTAAATATTATATTTACTTACAGTTCGCTTTTGCCGGAAATGACTTAGGGAATTTCTGCCACTCTAAGCTAACGCTTTTGCATCCTTTTCATGAGATGATAAAAACAGGAATTGCCCTCAACCCTTTACTGGATTAAGTGAAATCTCGGAGAAGGCGCCGTAACGATCAAATTTGTTGACTCTTGACGATTACTGGGAATTCTACAGTACAGCACTTTGCGTGACTAAGAGGTACAGTAACAGCAGTGAGCAAAATAATTTTCGATTTGCTTACTTGAACATAATTTCACTCCCAATTCCAATAGTTTTTCTACTATCTGTATACTTCGAGGTACAAATCTCCTGAGCCATGCCTTTAATTCCCACCATAAATGTTCGATCGGGTTAAACTCTGGTGAGTAAGGTGATAAATACACTATTCTTGCTCCCACTGCTTCAATCATTTCTTCTACCCCCTCTACTTTGTGCGCCTTCAAATTATCCATGACTAATACCGCTCCTTGCCATAATTTTGGAACCAGTTGTTCTTGCACAAATTTCTTGAACTCCTCTCCGTTTATCGATTTTTCTATTGTCTTCATGGCGATGACTTTCTTATTGCTTATTGCTCCCACCACTGTTACCCTACTTCCTCTATAAAATGGCTTGATATCGTAGCTTCCTTCTCCCTTTTTACTTCTAGCTCTAAGTCTCATTATCCCCAGCAATACGCCCATTTCGTCCAAAAATATCAGATTTTCTGGTTCGACATCTCGGATTTTTTCCCAATATTCTACTCGCTTCTTTTGATTAATTTCTTTATGGGCTTGACTACTCCGTAGTGTTTTTTTTTCAAAGTGAGTTGCTGCTTTTGTAAGAATCGGCACATGGCACTCTCGCTCAACCATACTCCTGTTTTTTCGTGCCAATACTCACAATATTCTGCAAGTGTGTAATCTGGATACTGGGCTACCATCTCTTCAATCTGTTGTTCGTGACCAAAGAGTTGGCTCGGTTTACCACCCTTTGCCTGACTAGGAAGTAGTCTTCCTGTCTCTTTTTTTCGCTTTAGTAGTGCCTGTACGGTACTTTTACTGACTTGAAATCTTTCTGCTACTTTCCGAATAGAGGTGTTACCTGCTTCGTAAGTGTTAATGATCTTTTGACGCATATCTAGGGAGTAGGGTTTCATTTTTCTTTTTCTTACCACCTCTACTATTGTACCTAATCGTTAAGCAAAGTGCTGTATACAGATCGCTATTCCCCCAAGTGAGAAGTTGTGATGCGTTTAATTACTTTCATGTGGGGCTTTTCTGATATTAAGCGTAAAACACTACCAGCCATATCTCGTGGAGTGGGATTAAGCCATGAACAAACACTCTTGCATTTCCTAAGCGAATTACTTGAAAATTAGAACGCTGGAGAGAGGCTAGGTTAAACCTTTTGGACGCTCAGCATAATCGTACAAAACAATGGCTTAATACACCGATTAAGGCAAGTCCAACAGTTAGGGTCAAAGTGGGAGAAGCAGGGGTCATATATCTTCTTATTGCCAGAAGATTGTTCCCAAATGAACCCAATTAAATGGAAGTGGCAACATCTTAAAAAAGATGAATTAGCGGCACAAATGTTTGAAGCGGAGTTATATAGCAATCCTAAATGATTCATGTAAATTTGTAGGTAGTGCCTTTCTTTGCCTACCCCCTATCTATCGGGGCAACCGGGCGTGGGATTGCCCCTACAATAATTACGCGAATGATTTAGGGTTGCTATATCTCGCCTACGCCGTAATTCATGGAGTAGAAGTTAGAGGAGAAACGAGTTTCAAAAAAGAAGGCAAGTGCAGGCCCGTGCTCCCAACTCTGAGGCCATAATTCATTCCAAATCTAAAATCTAAAATCTAAAATCTAAAATGGTATGAGATTGCTTCTTGAAGGGCTGTCGCTACGCCAATAGATGAGTTATATAGCAATCCTCGCATCAGTTGTAAAAATATGTAGGGGGTAGTGCCTTTCTTTGCCTACCCCAGCCTGCATCGGGGCAACCGGGCGTGGGGAGAACCCTACAAGAATTACACAAATCATTTATGATTGCTATAAGACCCAAATCAAAACTATTTTCGGTAATCTTGAAAAACAGGAGTTGCTATAATTTAAAGTTGAAAAACAACTGTACGGAGCGAAAATTATGGGACTATTTGACCAAATTTTGAGCGCGATCGACAATCCCAACCAACAAGCAAGTCCCAATCAGTTGGGCAACATTCTCGGTGCGGTAGAGCAGTTGAGGGGAAACCAGGGCGTCGATGCGGGTACGGCTCAGTTGGCGATGTCGGTTTTGGGCGGATACGTGCGATCGGCATTGCAAAACGTGCGATCGCAGTCAGGAGACGCACAAGCTCAACAACTTGTCAACCAATTTAGCGGTACAAATCCCAATCCCCAAGCAGTACAGAGTTTGTTCGGAGCCGGCCAACTCACGCAGATAGTGACCGATATAGCCCAAAGAACTGGTTTGAATAACGCCACAGTGCAGGCGATGATACCTGTTTTGGTGCCGCTCATACTGAATTTGCTACAAACCGGCGGCAACGCCCAAAATCCAGCCCAGGGTGGAAATCCCGTTTTGAATACGTTTTTAGATACAGATGGAGACGGCGACGTAGATATTACTGACGCCATGTCGATGGCTAGCCGCTTTTTGAATCAGCGCCGTTAATTTGGGATTTTGAAACCGCAGATATCAGCGGATGGACACAGATGAACGCAGATAGGATTTTATCTGCGTTCCTCTGCGTTTATCTGCCTTCATCTGCGGTTTCAAAAATTCCTACTTTAACCCAATCCCAAATCAGTCACAGCACCGATACTGCTAGAAGAAACCAACTTAGCGTATTTAGCCAAAACGCCCCTAGTATAGCGAGGTTTAGGAGGCTGCCAAAGAGCGCGCCGCTGCTCCAATTCTGCATCAGAAACATTGAGCTGCAACAAGCGATTGTTAGCATCAATTGTAATCGAATCGCCCTCTTTTACCAGAGCAATTGTGCCTCCTACTTGTGCTTCTGGTGCAACGTGACCGACAACCATGCCGTAAGTTCCGCCCGAGAAGCGGCCGTCAGTAATTAACCCGACAGAATCGCCTAAACCTGCGCCAATAATTGCCGAAGTTGGTGCTAACATTTCGCGCATTCCCGGCCCGCCTTTGGGCCCTTCGTAGCGGATGATAATCACATCTCCGGCTTGAATTTTGCCTGCTAAAATTGCATCCAAACAATTTTCTTCAGATTCAAATACCCGCGCCGGGCCGGTAATTTGCGGTTTTTTAACGCCAGTAATTTTAGCAACGGCTCCTTCTGTTGCCAGATTTCCCCTGAGAATTGCTAAATGTCCTTGGGCGTAAAGCGGGTTGTTCCAAGGGCGGATGACATCTTGGTCGGTGCGGGGTTCGGCTGGAATATCTGCTAACACTTCGGCAACAGTTTGACCGGTAATTGTCAGGGCGTCGCCGTGCAGCAAACCCTGTTCTAGCAGCATTTTCATTACTTGAGGAATGCCGCCGGCTGTGTGCAAATCGGTTGCTACGTATTTGCCGCTGGGTTTGAGGTCGCACAGCACTGGTACTTTTGCTCGAATAGTTTCAAAATCGTCGAGGGACAGTTCAACGCCGATCGCATTGGAAATGGCCAATAAATGCAGCACAGCGTTGGTTGAACCGCCGACTGCCATGATGACCGCGATCGCATTTTCAAAGGCCTTGCGTGTCAAAATTTGGCTCGGTAACAACTGTTTGCGGACAGCTTCCACCAGCACTTTTGCAGATTCGGCAGCGCTGTCAGCTTTTTCGGCATCCTCAGCAGCCATTGTCGAAGAATAAGGCAAACTCATGCCCATCACTTCAAAAGCGCTCGACATGGTATTTGCTGTGAACATTCCGCCACAGGAACCCGCACCCGGACAAGCTTTTTGTTCGACTGCATTGAGTTCTGTTTCGTCAATTTTGCCCGCGCTGAATTGGCCGACTGCTTCAAAAGCGCTGACAACGGTTAAATCGCGTCCGTTGTGGTGTCCTGGTTTGATCGTGCCGCCGTAAACAAAAATAGCAGGAATGTTCATGCGGGCGATCGCAATCATCGCCCCCGGCATATTTTTATCGCAACCGCCGACAGCCAGCACCCCGTCCATACTTTGGCCGTTGCAAACTGTTTCGATGGAATCCGCAATCACATCTCTCGACACCAGAGAATATTTCATCCCTTCTGTTCCCATCGAGATTCCGTCGCTGATAGTAATCGTACCGAACATCTGCGGCATAGCGCCCGCTTCCCTTGCACCCGCAATAGCCCGCAAAGCGAGGTCGTTCAATCCCATATTGCAGGGCGTAATCGTGCTGTACCCGTTGGCAATCCCCACAATCGGCTTAGTGAAATCGTCGTCACCAAAACCGACTGCCCGCAGCATTGCTCGGTTGGGCGCGCGCTGCACGCCTCCAGTCACAGCTTGGCTTCTCAAATTTTCAGGCATTTTAAAATTTCCTTTGTCAGTTAGTTGTCGGTTGTTCTGTTGTCTGTTGTCTGTTTTTCTTTGCCGCTGGCTGTTGACTGCCCAGTGCCGAGAGTTTTACGCTATTTTTAATTTTCTCAGAAGCGTTCATATTTGTCAGGCCTTTTAAGAGGCAGTGGCACCGCAGTGCCCGGAAAGCAATGCAAAGATTCTACAGATACTACAGCGTGCAGAGTGAATACCGTGGTTATCTGGGATGATGTGGTAACACCCATCACTCTAACGTTTAAAAAAAATTGCGAGGCGAATGACATGGAGGCCGATCGAATTCTGAGGCAATATGCGGCCGGAGAAAGAAATTTTCGAGAAATTAACCTCGCCGGGGCCGACTTAAAAGGGGTAAACCTCAGCGAGGCTAACTTTACCAGATCGAATTTCCAAGACGCAAACCTCAAAGGCGCTAACCTGACGGGAGCGAACTTGCGCGAGGTGAAATTGGCAGGGGTGGACTTGACGGAAGCCAACCTCAGCGAAGCAAATCTCATCGGTACCGATTTGAGCCGTGCCAATCTCAGCGGGGCTAACCTGATGGGAGCCAACCTGCGCGGCTCAATGGCCAGAGAAGTCAACATGACTAAGGCTAATTTGACGGAAGCTAATTTGACCGAAGCCAACTTTACCGAAGCGAATTTGTTTGCGGCCAACTTAACCGAGGCTAGCATGATTCGCATTAATTTGATGAAGGCAAATTTGAGTTGGTCAACTCTCAAAGCGGTAAACCTGACAAATGCCATCCTCAGCGAGTCGCTTTTAGAAAGAGCTAACCTAAATCAGGCAATTCTCAGCGGGGCGATGGTGAGCGGGGCAAACTTGGCTGGTGCAGACTTGCGCCAAGTAACGATGGTTGGAGCTAATCTCACCGACGCTAATCTGAGCAATGCTAATTTGAGAGTTGCTAATGTTAGTTGGTCAACGTTGGCAAGAGCTAATTTGAGCGGTGCTAATTTGTACCGTGCCAAGCTGTGCTGGTCTAATTTTAGCGGGGCTGTTTTGGTGGAAGCGGTTTTGATTGATGCTAATCTCAATCGAACTAACTTCCGCGATGCAGATTTGAGGCGGGCAATTATGCCCGATGGCACAACTAATGATTCTTAAAATTTGATTGTTGACTGTGGACTGTTGACTACTAACTAATGACTACTGACTACTGACTACTAACTAATGACTAATGACTAATGACTAATGACTATCACTGAATTATTGATGTTGGGTGCGGCGGGAATTTTTGCCGGAATTCTAGCTGGATTTTTGGGTATCGGCGGCGGTACGGTGCTCGTGCCTTTGTTGGTGGCTCTCAATTACGCTCCGGTGCAGGCGGTTGCTACTAGCGGTTTGTCGATCGTCATTACAGCTATTTCTGGCAGCATCCAGAATTGGCGCATGGGCTACCTCAACTTGAGTCAAGTCGCAGGCATCGGATTTCCCGCCGTCATCACCGCACAAATCGGTGCTTATTTGGCGGGGATATTTCCGCCTTACTTGCTGTTACTTACTTTTGGGTTGTTGCTGTGGTTGAATATTTATTTGATTGAAGTTCGCAAGCACCTGACAGCTAAGAAGAAAGCGGAACTAGAACAAGGGGAACTGGGAGGACAAGCGGGACAAGGAGAAAATGCTCAATTACCAATTACTAATCACGAATTACCCAATAATTCCAATATTTTATTCCATCCAACTTTTGCTAAAATTGCTACCGGCAGTGCGGCGGGTTTATTAGCGGGTTTGTTCGGCGTAGGCGGCGGCGTAATTATGGTTCCCCTGCAAATTTTGCTGTTAGGAGAAAGCATTAAAACCGCAATTCAAACCAGCTTGGGCGTCATCGTCATCACGGCAATTTCGGCGACGGCGGGACACGCGGCGCGCGGGAATGTTTTGTGGGTTGTGGGGTTAATTCTTGGCGGCGGCGGTTTGTTGGGCGCGCAGGTGAGCACGCGGTTTTTGCCGAGATTGCCCGATCGTATTGTTAGTTTAGCTTTTCGATCGCTCTTGGCAGTGTTATCGATTTATGTTTTCTGGCAAGCTTGGCAAAAATTTAGTAACGGGTAATGGGTAATTGGTCATTGGTCATTGGTCATTGGTCATTGGTTATTGGTCATTGGTTATTGAGGCAGAGCCTCCGGGTATGTATTCCCAGGCAGAGCCTGGGAACAAGGCTAAGGCTACAATGACAGTTGACACTTTACTAATGACTAATGACTGATGACTAATGACTGATGACTATTGACTGAGTTTCTTCACGGCGCGAGTCAGACGCTGCAAATAAGGCTTGACAATTTCTTGATTTTGTCTCTGCAATTCGGACACTTGCTGCTGCAACTGCTGAATCTCGGTTTGCAACATCCCTGTGTCTATTGTGGGTCGATCGAGCAAATCCTGCAATTGCTGGAGAGAACCTTGGATTGTATCAAAGTCTACTTCGTTCGATCGCTCCTGTAACTGAGCCGTAATAGTTTTAACTTCAGTTAACTGTTCGCCCATCAATAAAAATCGGACGTTGACATTTTCCCAATCATGCTCTCTCAGGGCACTATTTTCCAAAATGCGGAGTTTTTGCTGCAAATCGGACAGGGTGGTGTAGAGTTCCTGAGAATCAGCCGGCAGCGCCTGGGCTTGGCGTTCGAGGGAGGCTACGGCAGCTTGTACCTCGGCGATGACGCCGGATTCCAAGCCCAGGAGTTTTTGCTGCAAGTCGGAGACGGCGGTGTAGAGTTCCGCAGGTTCTCCAGGTAGTATCTGAACTTGCTGCGATCGACGTTCTACTGCGGCCTGTACGTCCGTAATCGCAGAATTTGCCTTTTGTTGCATTTGTTGCTCGAAACGCTGGCGATTGGCGAGATTTATCGATAGTGCTGCGGTTAAGGGGGCGGCAGCGTAGACAATTTGGCCCGACAATCCTGCAGCAATCGTGCCAATAGCTGAACCAGCAACAGAGGCGTATTCTACCAATTCTAGCCAGTCCGGCTGGTTCGGGCCACTTCTGGAAGCTGGGAATGATGCTTTTTCAATCTTCTGCATAGCCTTTTAGTCGTAGTCGGATAGATGGCGATACCGACATGATAAAAGCGATCGGCAAATAAATCAGGCCTATTTGTCAAAATTTCCTGATTGTGGTATTTTAATTCACCGAAAGCATCCAGGATACCCGCCACGTGATTCATCTCGCGCAAGTTAATGCTTCAATTCTAAAATCTAAAATCTAAAATCTAAAATCTAAAATCGATTGACCTTCTGCCTTCAAAACGGTCAATCTCAGGTAAAATTCAGGATTAAGTCGATCGCTCAACAGTTAACCAATAAAAGTTCACCGCCGTCTGTCAGGAGTATAGAGAAAATGGGTCTTAAGATTATTGAAAGCTACGATAGCAGTTTTGTCCTCGAACCCGATGCTAAAACAGCACTGTTCGGTTCATTAACCGGTGAAAGCTTTCTCCAACAAATAGCGCTACAATTGCAATGCTCGCGCATTGAGTTTGCCGAGTTACTGTTTCAGCCAGTCCCTTACAGCAGCGAGACGCCGAAGGGAATGCCTGCGGAATTTGAAAAGTATCATCAATCGAGCGATTTTGCGATCGTCAACGTCCCGCCTAATTTCATGTTCCAAGCCAAAATATTTAAACCCAGCCGCCTCTGTGCAATCTATCGAGTTTTTAAGAATTAGGTAAAAGCTGGTTCATCTGTGGTTTAATCTAAAATCTAAAATCTAAAATCTAAAATCGGATGACAGAAGACATTCAATCTCTCGCCAGCTTAGAATTCATTCCATACATAGACTCCGAGGGGAAATTGCCCGATTTTGTCCAAGGAAAAATCGGCGTTTACGCAATTTTTGACAGCGATAAAGTCCTGCAATTTGTCGGCTATTCTCGCGACATTTACCTCAGCCTCAAACAGCATTTGGTACGCCAAACCCAATATTGCTACTGGCTGAAAGTCCAAACTATTGACAAGCCCAGCCGCACGATTCTAGAAAGCATTAGAGAAAGTTGGATTGCCGAAAACGGTTCCCAACCCCAAGGTAACGGTGCCGATGCTGCCAAGTGGAACGATCCCATCGACACAAAAACTGTAATGACTGCCCAAGAAACGGCAAATTATGAAGGTATCTTCGCCGATGAAATTGCCAAAGATAAATTGTTGAAAAATGTCGCGCGGCGCGTGGAAAATGAAATTTTCGCGCTGCTGAAAACTCGCGGCGTAACAGAAGAAATCCGGTTTAATCCCAAGCTCAAAACTAGCGGATTGCTGGATTTAAAGTAAATACCGCTCACCCGGCAGTCCGCCAGGGAATGAATTCCCTGTCTAATAGCGAAAGTCCTCTAAAAGAGGACTAAGCTGTTACGAATCTAGATTGTATTTTTGGGCGGGCGGGACGCCCAACACCTACTCCCCACAAGACTTGGATTTTTTTTGACAGACAATTTAAAGGCCCAACAGCTTAATAAATTATTCAGTCCTCTTTTAGAGGACTTTCACTTTGAGGCAGGGGTTTCAACCCCTGACGGACTGACGGAATATCGGTTTTACCTTAAACAGATGCTCGTGTACAATCTATCTCATATATTCTCTGGGTCGGTTAAATTTTAAAATGTTGAAATGTATTAAAATTTAACAGATATCGGAATCTGCAAAATTAACTCGGTTCCTCGGCCCGGAGCAGAAATACAACTGATTTGACCTCGATGTTTTTCCACTACAATATCGTGACTGATTGCCAACCCTAATCCAGTACCGCGGCCTACAGGCTTCGTAGTAAAAAATGGGTCAAATATCTGGTGGCGCACTTCCTCACTCATCCCACAACCGTTATCGGCAATGTTAATCACAACGGATTGAGTGTTTTGAGTGGCTAATATTGAATCTTGATTGTGCAGCGCAGCTTCTGACTCAAAACCTACTGAAGTGCTGATGGTAATTTTTCGGGGAGACGATTGATTTTCCAAGGCATCAATAGCATTACTTAGCAGGTTCATGAACACCTGATTTAACTCACTGGCGTAACAGGTGACTCTTGGCAGTTGGCTGTAGTTTTTAATGACCTCTATCTCCCCAGCTTTGTTTGTCCCCTTCAGTCTGTGTTGCAAAATAACTAAAGTATTGTCAATGCCTTCATGAATATCCACTGGCTTGTACTTTTGTTCGCCAAGGCGGGTGAAGTTCCGCAAAGACATCACAATTTCGCTAATCCGAGAAGCACCCTCTGTCATGGAATTCAGCAGTTTTGGATAATCCTCTGCGATGAATTCGGGTTGAATCTCGTTCAATTTGCCGATAATTTCTGCAACGGGGTGGGGGTAGTAATGTCGGTACAATTCGACGAGGCGAAGCAAATCTCGTGCATACTCCGCCGCTAGAGAAATATTGCCGTAGATAAAGCTGACGGGATTGTTGATTTCGTGAGCAATTCCTGCCGCTAGCTGACCTAAAGAAGCCATTTTTTCCTTCTGTATTAACTGAGCTTGAGTTTTCTTTAGTTCAGTTACGGTTTGTTCGAGTTGCTGGGCGTAGGATTGTGTTTGCTGGAACAACTGGCGCTGCACGAGTTGATTTGAGACGCGGGCGAGAACTTCTTGTTCGTGAAACGGTTTTGTGATATAATCTATACCACCAACTTCAAAGGCTTTGACTTTATCTAATACTTCATTTAAAGCACTGATAAAAATAACTGGAATGTCCTTGGTTGTGGGAGAAGCTTTCAATGCTTGGCAGACTTGGTAGCCGTCCATACCGGGCATCATGATGTCGAGCAAAATCAAGTCAGGAGGAGTTAATTCGATCGACCGCAGCGCTAGTTTGCCGTCGGGTGCGGTGCGTGTTTTGTACCCTTGCTGCGAGAGTATTTGAGCTAAAAGTTGCAAATTAGCCGGAATATCATCAACAATTAAAATATTCCCTTTTAAGACGGGAGTTGCTTCGTAATTCATATCTATTGCGGTAAAATAACCTTTATATAGCAATCCTTGCAGGAGTCGTAAATTTTTGACCCCACCCCAACCCTCCCCTTATCAAGGGGAGGGAGTAAGAAATTCACAAATGATTTAGGATGGCTATAGGCTTGTAGTGAGTACGATCGCCCGATCGCGTTTTATGAGGACGATCGTACTCATTACAAACCTATCTCATATCCTGATTATTTTGCTTCGGGATGGATGAGAGCTAGTATTTGATTGAACTGAAACTCGTTAGCCAATGTGGCTAGGGCGCTAGCTAAAGCGTCATTACGATCGCGAATTTGCTCAATGTGGATCAGAATTAACTCTAAATCGCACTCAATTGTGGCTTTCTCTAAAGCTGCCAGCCAATCTGCGGGTAAAGCTGCCAGACTCTCTGGAGTCGGAGCCTCAATTTGAGTTGACTCGGGAACACTCTCCGGTTCACCGTAAATGTAACGCACTCCCAGATGTTTCTGCAGGGTGGCAAAAATTTCTGTATCTCGAAAGGGTTTGTGGATAAAGTCATCCCAATCATCTGATACAGTAACGGTTGGCGCTTCCTCGGCGTTACTGGCACTCACGGCAATAATTGCCGTAGCTTGACCTTTAACGGTGGCTTTAATGCGTTTGGTCGCTTCATGTCCATCCATCACGGGCATCCACATATCCATAAAAATTAAGTGTGGCTCAAAACTCGACCACATTTCAATAGCTTCCATGCCGTTTGTGGCTTCTTGGAGTTCAAAGTTAAAGTCAGCGAGGAGTTTGATCAGCAGTTGGCGGTTGTCCGATCGATCGTCCACAATCAAAATACGATAGCGTGGCTGGTTGCGTTCCAGCGCTATCACCCGACGCGGTGGCTGTACGGGTTGAGGCGCCGGGACATCAACGGCGCTGACGGGGATATCAAACGCGAAGGTGGTGCCGCCTCCTACTTCACTGCGTACAGTAATCACGCCGCCCATCAGCTTGATAAACTGTTGGCTGATAGCCAGTCCCAAGCCTGTTCCTTGCTGAGATTTTGTTCCTGTTTTGGTTTGCACAAAGGCTTGAAAAAGTTTATCTAACTCATCAGCAGCTATGCCGGAGCCAGTGTCTTCTATTTCAAAATGTAATTGGTAATTACTAATTAGTAATTGCTGATCTTCACCCTCATTAACCGCACTTACTCTTACCCTAATTTCTCCTTGTTTCGTAAACTTAATGGCGTTAGAGAGGAGATTGATTAAAACTTGGCGCAACTTAAGTTGATCTGTTTGCACATATTCGGGAACTTCGCTAGAGCACTCAAATATTAACTGCAATTGTTGCTCCCTTGCCTGGAGTTGAAACATCTCTTCCAAATCGTTCAACAGGCTGCTTAATTGAAATTCTGTTGGGTTGATTGTAATGCGTCCCGCCTCTATTTTGGCTAAATCTAATATTTGATTGATTAGAGCGAGCAAGTGTTCTCCGCTGCGGTTGATAATGCGGATATTTTCCTGTTGTTCGCGAGTGAGGTTGGTAGAGCGCTGCATCAATTGGGAGAATCCCAGAATTGCGTTTAGCGGGGTGCGGAGTTCGTGGCTCATATTTGCCAGGAAAGTGCTTTTGGCAAGGTTGGCGGCTTCTGCGGCCCAGGCGGCTTGTTGAAGCTGTACTGCTTGCTGTTGAGTGGCTTCGAGCAATTGAGCTTGTTGTAAGGCGACTCCCAATTGGGTGCTAATTTGCAGCCCAATATTGATTTCTGCTTCGCGCCAAGTGCGGGGTACAGAATTTTGATAGCTGGCGAGCAAACCCCAAAGTTGACTGCCGCAAAATATGGGGAAAATAACGTAGGCTCTAGCTTGAAATTGTTTTAACAGTTCTAGGTAACAAGGACTCAACCCAGCGGTGTATATGTCTTCAATTATGCGGTAAGGAACGCCTCTAGCATACATACCACCTTGATTTCTTTGTAGATAGGTATCCAGCACTGGTTCACCGGAGGCTTGCATAGTTTTCACGGTACAGCGAGAGTCTTCGACGAGATTGTTTGGCACATTAAAATCGTCGGCTTGTGGGATCAGAGATATCCAGCCCGAAGCCATTGACTCGGCAACAAATTCGCCACTCCAATCAGGATTAAAGCGATAGATACCGACACGATCGCATTTTAGGGTTTGTCGCAGTTCCGAGGTTGTGGTTTTGAATATTGTGTCAATATCTAAGGATTGACGGATGCGATCGATGCTGCGGGCGATGGCTTGTTCTCCCTGGGCGCTTTCTCGCAAAGCTGACTCGGCTTGTTTGCGATCGCTAATATCCAAAACAGTGCCGAACAAACGGAGCAACTGCCCTTTTTCATCATAAACAGGTTTCCCTCGGACTTCAATGTAAGTGAGCGAGCCATCTCTTCGGAGCAGCCGCAGATCGATTTCAAAGCTTTGTCCCTTCATCGCTTGATCGCGCACCATTGTCAGATAGCGCGATCGATCTTCTGGATGAAAACGCTCGATTAATTGTTCGTTTGGCAGCGGTTTTTGAGTAGGATCGAGCTCATAAATGCGATAGAGTTCTTCACTCCAAGTAGTTGTTGCTGTGGCAATATCGTATTCCCAACTGCCAATACGGGCAATTTTTTGGGCTTCCAGCAGTCGGGATTCGGCTAACTGGCGATCGCTAATGTCGCGCGCTACCCAAACCGCAGAGCTATCGGAAAGTGGCGAAATTTTAGCAGCAAACCAAACTTCTTGGTTATTAATCGGCAGACTGTAATCAAAACTAATAGTTTGTTGGGTTGCCAATGCCTGTCGAACTTGAGCAAAATAAATCTCCTTCCTTGCCTCATTAAAAAATTGTTCGATGATGGAGTCGATCTGATTCGTATTAGAGTTGTATTGAAAAATTCCCTTAGTGGGTATAATTTGGATGGTTTCTTCTTGAAGCTCAAAAATTAATACAATATCTGTAATCGACTCAAAGATTTTCACAACTTGCTCAGTAGAAGTGGAAAGTTTTTGTTCTAGCAATTTGCGCTCAGCAATTTCATATTGTAATAGTTCGTTAGCACGACCTAAAGCAGCGGTACGTTCGGCAACTTCGGCGGCTAAAGTGTGATTGTAGTCAGTTAATATTTTTTCAGATTGTTTGCGCTGTGCGATGTTATAAAAAGCATTGATGGCATAAACAATATTTCCGCCTTCGTCAAAAATTGGTGTGGCGCGCACCTCAAAAGGAATAAATTTCCCCTTTCGATGAAGTTCTACATCTTCCAGGAATACTGTTTCGCCACGCAGTGCTCGGAATGCGGGCAGTTCTTCAGTGGGATAAAGCTGGTTTTGGCGGTAGATTTGATAAACTTCTACTGCTTTTTCTAAAGTTGTATCGGGAATAGTTTCTACGCCGAGCCAATGCTTGGCAGTTTCGTTGAAGTACACGACTTTACCGGAGGCATCGTGGATAGATACTCCCGCAGGTATGGCTTCGATAAATTGCTTGAGTTGGCTCTCTCTTTGCGCTAAAGCTTCATTTAAAGATTTTTGGTCTGCAAAAGCCTGTTGCAGTTGGGCTGCCATAAAATTGAAGGAATTGGCGAGTTCTCCGACTTCATCGAAGCGTCTAATTTCTAAAGGTTGATCCCATTTTCCTGTGGCAAGATTTTTGGCTGCGGTATTCAAACGCCTAATTGGTTTTGTCACCCAACGGGAAGTCAAAAATCCGATCGCGATCGCCAGTGGCAGTGTACCGATCAATAACCACAATGTATGGCGCGTATTTGCTTGAATGCGAGCCATGAAATCAGACTCTGGCACCACCACCACAATCAACCAATCTAAGCCACGGAAATCTCGATAGGGAGTGACACGGACAAATTGCCTATCGCCCTTGCTCGCTAGAGTCAATTTCTCGGTTGTTTGCAGCGTGCGGAAGTTGCCAAATCGGTTGGCGAGTTGTCGAGCAATATCTCGCGTGCGGGCATCCTTGCTGTTGGTGGCTAGCAATGGCGTCGGTTGTTTTTTTGTTGTTGGCGTCACCAAGGGTGTTTCTAGTGTGGATGTGGCAATCAGATTTCCCGATCGATCCATAATAAAAGTTTGTCCTGACGCCGAGAATTGCAGCCTAGCCAAAAAGGTATTGATTGCCGAGGGCCCATTATGATCCGTGAGGCGATCGCGGGTACGTTCTCCTACTTGTTCGATTAACTGATGTGCTACATCCTCGATTGATTCCTGACCACTTTTGAAAGAAAGATAGCCCACTAGCCCAACTACACTTACCGTTTGCAAAACAAACGGAACAATCAGAACCGTTCGCAGCGGCAGCTTGCTAAAAAAATTGGCGGTTAGGCGGTTGAAGTGATAAATGGGCATGGGTATGAACCAATTGCGCTGATAATCGTATTTTAACCGCTGTAGCGTGCCTTTATCGGCAATTGGCGCGCCCTACTGTGAAATTTCCGCCCGGTTCAATATAGCCAACTACTAGCGAAGATTGGACGCGGCTGTCAAAATTTGCTTATGTCAGTTCTGTTTCTAACTGTTGGGCATTTGATTCATTTTTACTTACAAAAATTGTGATAAGTTTTCTAATTTTTTTGTTTTTATCGGCAATCATGTCGTTAATTAAAAGCTCTATAAATGGCTTAGGGGTTGGCAGATAACTGCCCATCGTTTGAATTTTTACTTATGTTTGATTTCCCTCTAAATCTGTCAAAGTCAAGCTAGATTAGCTTTCGGGAAGTTTATTAATAGTTTGATTCGGGTGCTGGAAGCGCAACCATTTAACAACTGCTGCCTCTGTTACGGCTACAGATTCATGCAGCCGATCGACAAAAGCATAGAAAGCCTAATTATCATCTCGGTGAGCAAGTACGTAAGCTCGCAATTCCTTTCTGCTCATAGTTTGAAAATTAGGTCGGTTCATCAGAGTATCTCCATGGCCCGTTAGGATAAATCTCTATTTCGATAGTTTCACCAGCCAAAATGTAGAGGTTATATTATGTCCGGTACCATCTGAGATGTTGCACCATTCGTGTGAAGTAGGGGCGGGTTCACCAATAGCTTTAAAAGTTGCAGACAGGTTAAATAAACCCGCCCCTACCCACCCAAAAACTTATTGACTGCCGGTGCAACATCTCAGGTAGCATGGGAATTGTCGCCAGCGAGGGCGGGTTTATGAGATTGTAGATTATGGGCAATTATTATTGGTGAACCCGCCCCTACAGAGTTATGTTTTTTACTTCCCTTAACAAGGGCAACTGTAGATTTCCACACACTAATTCTGCACAATTCCACTGTCGCAGATACTCACAAACTTCAGAAATAATCGCATTTGCTGCATCTAAATTTCTGGCTTGGGAAGCATGATAGTGCGCTCTGATTAGGGGCTGAATATCCTCGATATTTTGCCATTCCGATTCCGGTTTGAGCGGAATGCTGATATAATATTTATAGGCTTGGCTGTGGGCGGTACGGAGATTTTCAGCGTTTTGACTTAGCAGGTACTCGCCCTTTTCTCGGACTAGCGGATGCAACTGATAGGAATCGCGTTGGCGATCGTAATATAGTAATTGTCGGCGCTTGAGTGCCTGAATAATATTTTCTTTAAGTTCATACTTGCTAACTTCTGGCATTTGAGCGCTAATCCCTGCAAAAGATAGCGGATATTCTGAGGTTTGATAGACAGAAATTCGGCTGAGACAATTTTGCTCGCCGTCGCTGATACGGGCTATCATTTCATCGATCGCGCTTTCAATATCTCGAATCAGCAACCAGTCTCTCTGGTGCAGAAAAATCCCGACATTTCCCTGAAACTCGGTATCATCTCGAATCAAGGCTGCGACGAGTTGTAAGGCTTTGGGATGTCCTGAATAGCGATCGCCCATTTCGGCTAATTCCTCTGCATTTGCAGTCAGATTGAAAGATTGCAATAGGGAAATTGCAGCATCTCGATCCAATCCGTTTAGCTGGATTTCGCGGGTGAGTGTTGACGGCAATTCGGCTAAGCTTTCGCGACTGGTGAAAATAATTTTGCTTTGATGTTCTGTTTCTAATAGTTGTTTGAATAACCAAGCATATTCTGCACAATCGTCTGCGAAATAACCAGCGGCTTTGGCTTCTCCTGCTTTCAAAAGTGTGTCGGCGCGATCGAATACGAGCAAGCAAGGTTTTTCTCTGAGGATTTTCAGCAGATTTTCGGTTTTTTTGCCGCAGTCATTTTGAGCGTTGGCGGCGGCGGTAATGTCGCCGTTGGAGCAGGGTAAGCTCATCTAATTTGGTATAAATTGTACTTAACAATGAGTCAAATAAGTGAGATAACAACAAGGCCACCCAATAAAATATTTCGGAATACATTTATTGAAATAAAGCGGGGTGGATAAAATCTTTCAATCGAGGTTTCTCCTGAGTGTTGTGTAACACAAGAGCAATTAAACCAAGAACAATCCCAATCTCCGGTTTCACCAGCATCCCCGTGAATTATAGCCCTTACGACCAAAATAGCGATCGCCCTTAATTCATCCGCGTCCCTCCCCGTTCATCTGCGGTTCCTAAAAAGTGCGATCGCCCTTACGACCAAAAGTGCGATCGTCCTTAAAATCCGAATAAACAAACAACATCTAATTTGTTATAATTGAGTAAAACTCAACCAACCGATTTTTACTCAATTATATAATAGCTGAAAGATATGTTTGGGAGTATGAAAAACTTAATCAGCACAGATCCACAAGGACACCTCAGTTTAAACCTCGAACCCAAGTCAACAGAATATCGCGTTCTCGTCAACGAAGCCGGACAAATTTTATTAGACCCAATAGCCAACATACCCGATCGCCCTTCATCTGGTTCTGAGATATCGCTGTTAAAATAGAAGCATCATTCCCTCCCAACTCATCTCACCATAAAAGTGTATGAAAATAGAAGACTATCCACTGGCTAAAGAATTGATATTCGATGCCGAGGGCAACATCAGTCAAGTTATTCTAGATTATACCGACTATCAGTATTTCCTAGAAGCGATGGAAGATAGAGGACTTCTATTGGCTATGGGCGCAGTAAAAAATGAAACCCCCTTAAATTTACAGCAAGCACTTGCCGAACTCGAAACAGAATGAAAGTCGAATATCTACCCAGTTTTTTAAAGGATTTAAAAGCTCTTAAAAGTACGCCTGTCTTTCAGCAAATCAAGGATTTTGCTTTTGCAGAAATTCCGAATAGTAATGATTTACAGACAATTGTTAACTTAAAAAAATTGAAAGGCGATGATAATGCGTATCGGCTTCGGGTTGGCGACTATCGAATAGGTTTTTATTTTGATGGCGAAACTGTTACTTTTGCAAGGGTGCTGCACCGGAAAGATATTTATCGCTACTTTCCACCATAAAGCTGTTTTCACTCTGACAGAAGGTTTTGGGCAACTTGTCCTTGTCCTTTAAAGTAGTAGATTAATGTGTTTGTATCGAAAATATACATCTAAAAGCTCTCCCGCAAGATGTCTTCCCCCGACTCAGCACGAATCTCTTCCAGAGTAGGAAAGTCTTCTGCCCATGTTCCAGCTAGGGAATAAACCAATTCTGTCCAAGGAGTTAAAGCATCTACTGTGTCGGTGGATTGGTTCCCATTCAGGTACTTGGCACGAATAAACTGTGCGAAAGTGAGAATTTCGCTAGCTTGATTTTGGGGAAGAGTTTTTACGATCGCATAAATCTGTTCAATAACAGTCATAATCTGATTATAGATAAAGAGCAGTTCAGTTTTATTTTAGCAATTATAATCGGTTTACTTCCACAGGCGATCGCCCTTGACGACAAAAAGCGCGATCGCCTTAAATAAATTCAACGTGCTTGTACATAGATTCATCAGTTTGAAACTCCCATACTTTCACAAGGGCCAATACAATTTCCCCGATACTTCGTCGCCCTTGGTGACAATAAATAATTCCTGCGTGTTCCGCCCCTCTACGATGAATCCTCAAAAAATCAGCATCGTAAGTAAATATTACCCGACCTTGAACTAGAGCAAAAGCCACCTGTTCTTCATCCGATGCACCTAAAAGCCCCACTTCTGGTGTCGTTGTCACATCTATACTTCTACGTCTTAAACCATCAGCAATTGCACTCTCAACGCTTTCATCCAAATGAAACCGAACTTTCTCTGTCATTTTTTCTATCTCTATCGGGGCATCTTAGAGGGAATTTCAGCCTGCATTTCCTTCACTAAATCTTCATCTTCCTGCATTTGCTGCCTGATTTCCTGAAAATGATCGTGATAATAAGCCAAAGCTGAATACACATCAGATAGCGTAATTATTGGATGCCGGGAGACAATTTCATCAGGAGAAAGCCCCATCTGTTCGTGCCAAACAACGATATCCTGTACTCTAATTCGATGTCCCGCAATACGCGGTCTACCGCCACATATACCTGGACTAATTTCAATATGTTCAGATATTACTACTTCCATAAGTTATTTTCCCGATCGTATTGATTGGTACTGTCTTTAACCATTACTTTAACACAAGATATCAAGTCGCTGCAATCAAAACATCGATCGGGCCGATTCATCTAAATGAAAGCGGATGCGTTCACTCACCTCTAATTTCGCTCAGCTTTTCCTGCAAACGAGAGGGTAGACTCTTGCGCTTCAACTCTTCGATCAAAAAATCTGATTCAGCAGTGCGGCGGTCAATTTCTTCTCGATTATCGTAATAGTAAGTCATTGCCGCATGAACCGATGCCGGTGACAAATTATAGTCCCTAGCGATTTCTTCTATCGACTCTCCCATCTTAAGATACATCTGGGCGATGTGTGCTACAGAAATTCGATGGCCCGCAATGCGTGGTTTACCACCAAGCACTCCCGGTGTAATTTCAATATACTTTGTGATGACTGATTGCTTAGACATAAAGCGCGAACGGCTCTTATTTGCTAATTTTTAGAGCTATTTAATCTTAGCACAAACAGACTTAGGGCGAGATCCCTTTCTCCATCCGCGTTCATCTGCGGCTCAAAAAAGTTGACTCACTGCGCCAAAACTTCCCTAACTCTTTCCCGAAACAAACGCACAGCCGCCCTTTGTCCAATACTTTTACTTTGCTCTATCAAACCCGGAATTTCGGCGATCGACAAAAATGGAAAAGCCAAACTATTCTCCCTCTCCTCATAACTTCCCTCAACCAAGTGATAGACTTGAAGACATTGATTTCGATATCTCCAGATTTCAGGAACCCCCAGAGCAGCATAAATTGAGAACTTATTCAACGAAGAACTCGTGTAGTCTGATTCGACTACCAAATCCGGTGGCGGATCGGCGGGTAAATTAATTTCCTCTTTATCTCTAACTAAAGATTCATTTTGAATGTAAAAACAAGTGTCCGGTTCAATAGCACGAGTTAAATCTTCCCGTTCCAGAGTCAACGCACCGAGGCTCATAGCTTCAATTTCTAACTCATCTGCTAAAGCTCCAATAAATAGTTCAAGCATGACTTTAGGTCTTTCATGTTTAGGTAATGGCATTCTAATTTCTAAAACTCCTTCAGCATAAGCAATTCTCCACGCTCTACCGTCGCCGACATCAGACATTATCGCTTTAAATGTTAGCCACTTAATGCCTGTCAAAGTAATTAGTTTTTCCTCGCTACTTTGTTGAGGAGAAGTCAATGTGGTTGTTACCATCTGAGGTACGATTAGTTAAGCTTTTATTGATTTTAACACGCCCTTCTATCATCTGCATCCACTGTGGCACAATGGATAGGTTCAAAAAAGAGCGATCGCCCTTAATCCAAAAAGTGCGATCGCCCCTTTCAATTTCTAACCAGAAATCACCTCACTCAAAAGATGAGCCTGAGAACCCTCCAGACGTGGCCCATGAATCTGCACCACCCTAGAAGCCAAGAAATTGCCCCAGCGAGCCGCTTGTGTAGAACTTAAACCGTTAGTAATTCCAAACAAAACACCCCCCGCAAAAGCATCACCAGCACCCACAGTATCGATCGCCTTTACCGGAAATCCAGCCACATCAACAATCTGTTTGTTCTCCACCACCATGCAGCCTTTATCCCCATTCGTGATAAAAGCCAAATCAGAAATCTCGCTCATTTTCCGAGCGCACTCTTCCAGAGATTCCTCCTTAAAAAAGCTCCGAACTTCATCAGCATTGCAAAAAATTACATCGCAATATTCCGAAACCACCTTGTGAAAATCATCAGCAAATCGATCGACTAAAAAGCCATCCGAAAAAGTAAAAGCCACCTTCACGCCCAGACGCTTAGACTGTTCCATCGTCTCAATGCTAGCCTTTCTCGGATCGGGAGCATCCCAAAGATAGCCCTCAACATAACTGTACTTGCAGTGAGCCAGTCGATCGACATCAATATCAGTCGCCGCCAGAGTAGTAGAAACCCCCAGATTAGTACACATCGTGCGTTCCGCATCCGGCGTAGTCAGCACAACACAAGTACCCGTGGGCTCATGCGACTCAGCAGCAGGATGCACGTTAAAATCAATCCCCGCCGCCAGCAAATCTTGCCGGTAAAATTCGCCGTTAGTATCCTTAGCAACCTTCCCCGAATAATACGCTTTACCGCCGCTCTGAGCCAAACCAATCATCGTATTTGCCGCCGAACCGCCCGATCGCATTTGCAGCGAATTGTGCTCTAAATCATGCAAAATCCCCCCCTGCGTTTCCGAATTCATCAGCGTCATCCCGCCGCGATTCAGCCCGTGGCCGAGTACAAATTCATCTTCTACCAATGCTAGGATGTCTACCAGGGCATTTCCCACGCCAAACACATCCACGGAACCAGATTCTTGATTATTTTCTGTCATCGCTGCTTTTTTTTACACTAACTATCAACTCTATAATAAATCGGATTAAAGTCAACATCCCCACTCCCAATCTAAAGTCCCCAACTGAAAATCTAAAATTCACAATCCAAAATCCCCAATCTAAAATCTAAAATCCAAAATCTAAAATCGCTATGACTTGTCTCCCACCTCTGATTCAGCAAATGTTGCAGCCCGGTTTTTACCCGCACGGGGTGACAGAACCAGTGCAGCTAATTCAGACTCACGCTTCCTTTGTCCTGCTGACAGGAGATTATACTTACAAAATCAAGAAACCAGTTAATTTTGGCTTTTTGGACTATTCAACATTGGAGAAAAGGCACCATTTCTGCAACGAAGAATTGCTGCTGAACCGACGCACGGCACCGGAAATTTATCTAGAAGTTTTGCCAATTGTTCAAATTGGGGATTCGTTTCAATTTGGTAGCAACTTGCCTGCTAGAACTCCGGCTGAAGTTGCTGTAGAATACGCACTTAAAATGCTGGAGTTTCCTCAAGATTCGCTGTTGCTCAGTTTGTTGGAGCGCGGACTGTTGACTGAGCAACTTATGGCAGACTTAGGGCGGGAAGTTGCCAAGTTTCACAGCACGGCAATTAGTAATAGCTACATTCGCACCTTTGGCGAAGTCAGTCAGATTCGCACAGCAATAGACAACAATTACCTGATTTCGCAAAAATATATCGGCGGGCCGCAGACTCAGGCACAATTTCAGGAAACTAAAGATTATACTGATGCGTTTTTTGCGGAAAATCAAGAGTTATTTAACCTGCGGATTGCCAAGAATAAAATTCGCGAGTGCCACGGAGATTTGCACTTGCGGAATATAGCATTGTGGCCAGATAAAATATTGCTGTTCGACTGCATTGAATTTAACGAGCCTTTTCGCTTTGTTGATGTCATGTACGATGTGGCTTTTACAGTAATGGATTTGGAATCGCGGGGGCGCAGAGACTTGGGCAATGCTTTTCTCAATACTTACATCGAACAAACAGGGGATTGGGAAGGACTGCAACTGTTACCTCTGTATTTGAGCCGTCAAGCTTATGTTAGAGCAAAAGTAACTTCGTTAATGTTGGACGATTCTGCTATTTCAACTGCCCAAAAAGCAGAGATTTCACAGACAGCAGCTCATTACTATAAACTGGCTTGGCAATACACAAAACCGCACCGGGGAAAGTTAACTTTGATGTCTGGTTTATCGGGTTCTGGCAAGAGTACAGCAGCTCGATATTTGGCTCGCCACACTGGGGCAATTCACATTCGATCAGATGCGGTTCGCAAACATTTAGGCGGAATTTCTTTAAATGAACGCGGGGGGCCAGATTTGTACTCGGATGAAATGACGGCACAGACTTATGGTAGATTGTTAAAGTTGGGGATAATTTTGGCTGACCGAGGTTGGGATGTGATTTTAGATGCAAAGTTCGATCGCCAAAACTGGAGAACCGATGCGATGAATCAGGCTCAATCCCACGGCTTACCCTTGCAAATCATTTACTGCACCGCACCACTTGAAGTATTGCGAGAACGACTGCAACAGCGCCGGGGCGATATTGCCGACGCGACGGCAGAATTATTGAACTCGCAGCAAGCAGCTTTTGAACCTTTTACAGAATTAGAGCAAATTTCTGTAAACATTATAGATACCCTACAAGACTTAGAGGTACAATTAAACTTGATTTGTGGGGAGTAGTTGCAGTTCGATCGCCCTTGGCAATCTTACTTATCTGCTAATATTGTAAATATCTTTCTGTTTTATTACAAAAAAAAGTTGCAGCTCATGCCAAAATTTACCGGAGACTCCAAGGGGTTTAGCCCCGCGCTGATATGGTTTGTGTTGTTTACCGTTGGGTTTCGCTTAGTAGGATCTACGCTGCCCCTGAGTCTTGCCCTTGGTGTCATTGGTGGGGTGGCTGCAGGTTTAATTGTCGCTTGGTGGCACAACGAATTACTACTCAACCCGAATATAAATTCCAAGGACAAAACCTCGGATGCTATCCTCAATAAAGAAGTAGTGCAAACGGACGCCCATAAATATAGCAAAACCTCTAGGGGTGATGCTGCTACATTTTTTGGCTGGTTATCTGGGCCAGAGGATCGTCGCTAGCTTTAGTCATTAGTCATTAGTTAACAGTTAACAGTCACTAATGTCCAATGCCCAATGCCCAATTCCCAATGCCAATTTCCAATTGAATGTTTGTATTTCTATCGAAACTCTTGCCGCTGTTTATTTATCCTTTGGGGTTGAGTTGCCTGTTAATGATGGCGGCTTTAATCACACTTTGGAAGCGTCCGAAATGGGCGGCGGCGCCAATTGCTGCGGCTCTAATTATTTTACTGCTCGGAAGTAGCGGTTGGGTTTCAAAATCGTTAGTTCGATCGCTCGAATGGCAAAACTTACCAACCGCCGAACTCCCCCAAGCTGAAGCGATTATCGTCTTGGGCGGCGGTGTCAAAGCAGCTTTACCTCCCCGTCCTTGGGTTGAATTAGCGGAAGCGGGCGATCGAATAATCTACGGTTCCCGACTTTACAAACAAAGCAAAGCTCCGCTGCTCATTCTCAGCGGCGGTAGAGTAGATTGGAAAGGTGGCGGGCCTCCCGAATCGGCAGACATGGCAGAAATTGCCCAAACAATGGGCGTACCGGCATCAGCAATTCTGCAAGACCCCGATTCACACAACACCTATCAAAATGCCGTCAACGTGCGGAAAATTTTAGATGCTAAAGCTATAAAAGGGCCGGTTTTGCTAGTGACATCGGCGATGCACATGACTCGATCGCTCTTAATTTTCCAGCGTCAGGGAATAAAAGCAATTGCCGCACCAACAGACTTCCAGATCACGCAGCAGGATATCGCAGCATCCCAAAGCAATTGGCAAGCAGTCGCCTTGGATTTATTGCCGGACACCTATCAGTTAAACCAGTCAACTAAAGCTTTGAAAGAATACATCGGCTTAATCGTTTATCGGCTGCGGGGATGGCTTTAACAGAATTTTAGATGTGGGATTTGGGATTTGAGATTGAAGAATTTAAACAAATATCAAATCCGGTTGCATCCCAATTATAGGGGCGGGGCGGGTTTATATAATTTGTCTATACTTATCAAATATCTGGGCGAACCGGCCCCTACAAAACTTCATCAGATAAGATTCCAAATCAAACGGATACGATCTAAAATCTAAAATCTAAAATCTAAAATCCAAAATTGATTGAGTGTGTTAGCTTAAAGTCATTACAGCCAATATTAGCCACCGTCGCCCCCAAACAATCATGCTGCCCCACGAGTTGCAAAACATTGCCCCCGAACCGACTCCCGCGGCCGAAATTTTTCAGAGACACCAAATTGTCCGCGAGTTTTACGATGAAATTAAGTACCGTCAAGAACTAGAACTTCACTGCCAGTGGTATTACGCTACAGCCAAGCAGCATCAGCAGGAATTGCAGAAAATGCAGGGAGATTTGAATATCTTCGGTTGGTTTAACCGGGGACGGTCGAAAAATTAAGGGTTAAATAAAAAAGATGGTTGGTAGTAAGGACTTTAGTTCAGCCGATCGACTAAAAGCCATAGAAAAAACTGAAGTCCTCACTACAAACTGTACAACAGCTATATGACTCCCGCCCAAAAGCGGATACTTGCTTTCCGACAGAAGTCGCGATCAGCGCAAAATTTTAGACTCTAGTTCAAGCTTCCAGATTCCTCTTTGGAGTAAATCTAAAATCTAAAATCTAAAATCTAAAATCGACTGACGGGATTTGATATTGTCTTTGGGCTACGGCTTCACCTTGTGAGACAGCTAGACTTCCGAAGATATCAATTCCACCTCATCCTCTTTCAGGTGAGCTCGAAATTTTTTGTCAAATTGTACTAGAACCGGCCAATTAGCACTGACAGGTCGGCCGTGCCATTCGTGAACGATCGCCACGACTTCTCCTTCCATGCCCTTAATATCAAATGGTTGACTGCGATTTTCAGGGTGGTGGTAGACAACAACAGAGTTTTTAATGCAAACGCGATCGCCAACTTTCATAAATTTAAACTTAGTGTTCTTTCTTCCAAACTATACAAAGCGTGCAAGTGTAGAACACCTGTACGCTTTGGCGACAGTCTTTTTATCTTCCCACACAAGTAGAGCGAAAACTCAAAGAAACTTGCCGATGTTCTGTCTGTGCTTCGATCGCCCGCCGCGATTCCGGGAAGCCTCCATGCCGATCGATCCTCGGTTGAACCAGCAGGCCCGATCGGCCTTTAAAGCTCGATCGGGCGGATTCTCAAGGGCGGGAATTGATTTGGTTGGCTAATCGAGAAACGATTAACTTAACTGATTTAACCAACACTCAACATCAACAGCCAAGGTTTGACCCAACTCCAGCAACTGCCGGATCGAAGACAAGTCCCAGCCGCCGCCTGAACGCGCAATCTCCAAGGCAACAGCAGCCACCGCATTTTCGCCCGCCGAGGCCTCTTGCCGCTGCAGCCAGCCCAAACACAGAGGCACAATTTGACTGTACAGAGAATCGAAATACAGTTCCTGGGATTTGTCCAGACACAAACCCAGACTCAGCCGATCGCCCACAGCAATCAAACGCTCGATCGTGCGGATCTCAGCTTCCAACTGGACAGGCGAGCGATCTTCCACACCCGATCCTGCTTGCAGCAGCCTGTCTAGCGATCGCCAAACCATCTTTTCCAAAATTTCCTTGACTTCGGGAACGTTCAACCGACAGCGGAGATGGCCGGCTTCAGTGGCGATCGCCTCAATTTCGGCCAGCAGCGGTTCCACATCCTCCGTTTCCACTTCCAGGGCCTTGGCCGCCGTCAAACAGCGGTGTCCCAAAGCCACCTCAGCAGCCACCTGCAACTCTACCGGCACCGGCAACTCGTCGCGGTGGAACGCCATCATCACCCCGTAATTTTCGCGGTAAACCTGAGTGTAAAGCTGATCCAACCGAGTCAAATTTTCCTGACTCAGCAACTGCACGATCCGGTGGCGTTCCTCAGCGAATAAATCCCGCAAGCTAAAGGACTGATCCCCAAACAGCCGCACCATTTCCAGAATGGCGTGGGCTGCCGAAGCTTCTTGCATAACTCCAAACAACCGCTCTTTGAGCATAGTGTAAGACCGGCGGCTGCCAAAAGGCTGAATACAGCAGTGGAAGTCCCAGCCGCCGAGGTGCAACGCAGCAAACACAAAAACCTCTGTTTCCCGCGTAATTTCCGAGGTTAACTGCAATTGACCCACAGCCAGAGTCATCGAGCCCATGCGCTGAATTTGGAAATCTTCCTGCTGGGCCTGATAGCAGTAAACTCGCTGTTCGCGGGGATATTTGGCAAACAGAGAACTGATCGCGTAGTGGGCGGCCACCTGTTTGAGACTAATTTGGGCTGTTACCACGAGTTTGCGGTAAACTTCGGCCCCTGTTTGGAAATACTCAACGTTGCTGGGTACGAGGGCTAGTTGAGCGACAAAATCCTTTTCTAGCTGGATACCCGTAACTTCCCCCGCCAATTCGAGCGCCCGGGCCGCGTAGCGCAGAATTTGCACGCCTTCTGGCCGCGAGATTTCTTCAAAAAACCAGCCGCAGCTAGTGAACATTAACAGGGTGTGGCGCTGCATTTCCAGCAGTCGCAGGGCGTCCACCTGTTCTCCGGCATCGAGGGGGCGCACTTGATGGCGTTGGAGGAAACTGTCAACATTACTGGGCGATCGATCCCGGATCACCTCAATATATTCATCTCTGGCTTTCCAGGGATCGCACAACAGCTTGCGCCCTGCTTCTTCGTAAATCGGAATCAGTCGATCGCGCAGCCAATTGAGAGTATCCCGCAGAGGGCGGCGCCATTTGAGGTGCCATCCGCCGCCACCACCGCAGCCGCAATCATCTTGCCAGCGATCGACCCCGTGAGAGCAACTCCAGGCCGTCACGGGTTTGAGTTCCACTTCCCAAGCGCTCGGATTTTGACTTAAATAATGAGCAAAATTCGTCACCGTCCAGCCTCGGCGGGGAAACTCTTCTGTGAAGGCGTAGGCGAGGCATTTTTCCGTACTGTGTTTGTGGTGGCCGAAAGTTTCACCGTCCGTCGCCACGCAGATTAATTGAGCCGGTCGGTGGTCTCCCCGCACTGCTTGACCCAAGCGCCCGACCAAGTGGTGGCTGCTGCTGAGAACGTCATTGAAGCCCATATCCCGCGAGATCGGGCCGTCGTAGAAAAAGATATCAATGTAGGGAGTGTTGGCAGGTGGGGCTTCGGAATTTTGGGAGTGCTGGCGGCCAAAATAGTGAGTGCTCAGCGGCGAGAGTTGGTGGTCAGCCATCAACCGCATTTCCGGCTTCAAATAGCAGCGGTACGGGCGAGTCGGATCGATTTGACCCCCGCCGACTTCGTGCCATTCGGAATTATGCCCATGTTCCCCTTCGTGGTTTTGCCCGATTAGCGGGCGGCAGCGTTCGGCTTGGGAGGGGGCTAAGACAATGAAGCGGATGCCTTCAGCGACTAAAACTTCGAGGGTGGCGTAGTCTACGGCGGTTTCGGCGAGCCACATTCCTTCGGGATCGCGATCGAACCGGGAGCGAAAATCTGCGATCCCCCAGCGAATTTGGGTATATTTGTCTCGCTCGTTAGCGAGGGGCATGATGATGTGATTGTACACTTGGGCGATCGCGTTGCCGTGACCGTTGAGCCGCTGACAGCTTTTGCGATCGGCTTCCAGAATCCGCTGGTAGACTTCCGCGTCGTAGCGTTCGAGCCAGCTCATCAGGGTCGGCCCGATGTTGAAGCTCATATACTCGTAGTTATTGACGATCCCCGCCACTTCGCCCCGATCGTTGAGTATGCGGGCAAAGGCGTTCGGGCGGTAGCACTCGATGTCAATGCGTTCGTTCCAGTCGTGGGCTGGAGAGGCGCTGGCTTGGCGTTCGATCGCGTCCAGGTAAGGGTTTTCCCGGGGTGGCTGGTAAAAGTGACCGTGAACCGTCACGCACACCCCAGTTGCAGTCGCCGCACTGCTTTGGGTTGCAGCCGTTACGGTTGGCGAAGACAAAGGCAGCACATCGGATTGAGTAGTAGAAATCGAAACCATGCGATCGAATCCTCAAGTAGTTAAAGACAATAAAACCAGCCTATTTAGAAACTGAAACCTTACGCAGCAAGAGTTTCAGCTAGGCATCTGTTCGGGCTAAATTTTGGCAGATAAGTTTTGATACATTTGTAGTATTGCTAGCAAAGCATTCGTTCCAAGATGCCAACCGTCGATCCCTGGTTTGTTTGCCAATGCTTTGCTGTTGAAAGAGTTAAAAAAGGTAGCTTTTGCTGCTTTTTGGCACTTGCGACCCATTTCGGGTTCGTGCTTGCAGGGCTGCTCATTGAGATTTTGATTTACATTGCTGGATCTTAAAGTCTTATTCATTAAATAGCAAGTTTTCGCCGGAAAAATTTAAAATTTGGCGATAAATCTTGGCGATTGTGGATATCGGTTTAATGCCCGATCGATTTATAGAATAAGAGTTTAGCCAGAGTTTCGCATCATACTTTAGGTGCTTGTTACCTAAGTTCTGGAGAAGTTAGGCCGGTTGGGTTAGGGCGGGGCAGATTTGCTGCAAATGTACTTTCCAGAAGAGATGTAACACTGGTGCGGAGTCAAAAGACAACAAAAAAGCAAAACGGTAACTGTTATATTTTAACCCCTGAGAGGTATGTGGGGGCGGAGGCGGAGGCATTGGAGGATGAGGAGGGTTTGGACGAGAAGAGGCTGCATTTGACGGGGAAGTTGGAGAGGCAATTTGCCGAGAGTGGCAAGTTAGAGGCGATGATTCAAGAAAATCTGGCGAGGGTGGAGTTAGGGGAATTGAGGAATTGCTGAAGTCCAAGCCCTCCGATATCCTGAGAATTGCGACTCACCCAGCCGCGTTAAATGTGCGCGTTTTTGGTTCGGTTGCCAGGGGTGAAGCAACAGCAGATCGCGAGGTAGATTTTTTAGTAGAATTGGAACCAAAACGCACGTTTTAAGCAATATTAAAGAATATATTGAGCGGATTTAGTCTTACGAAATCTGGGAAAACACGCCGAAAGAATTGTAGAGGAGACAATCTAATGCCAGAACTGGGTTGATTTTTAGGCATCATCATTACGATGTACTATAACGACCACCCGCCCCCGCACTTTCATGCCCGCTACAATCAACAAAAAGCCATCATTGATATCGAAACCCTCTCAATCCTAGAAGGCGAACTTTCCCCACGCATCTTAGGATTAGTTGTAGAGTGGGCTGCCCTTCATCAAACAGAGCTCATGCAAAACTGGCAACTTGCCAGACTTCAAACACCATTAGAACCTATTGCCCCTTTGGAATAAACAATGCTCAAAGATATTAGCTCAGTTCAACCATTAGAAAACTATCAACTTTACCTCAAATTTGAAGATAACCAAGAGGGAGTAGTTGACATCAGCCAATTAATCGAATTCACCGGCATATTCGCCCCCCTGCAAGACTTGACTTACTTTAACCAAGTCAAACTCAATCCAGAATGGGGGACAATTTACTGGGAAAATGGAGCTGATTTAGACCCCGATGTTCTCTACTCCATTGTCACCAACCAACCGATACAAATCAAGGAAACCATAACCAACATGATGTAATTTTATCTACGAGCTAAAACCAAACAGGTTAACAAGAATAATCGCTACGTAAAAAGTGGACATCAACCAACAAAAAGAACAATTCAGCAACATCTACCTGCAAGCTGTCACCACCGTTGCCGGCTATTCCCTCTACAAACCATTCGTAGACGATGACAGCGTAGACTGGGGAGTAGCTGCGAAAGGCGGGACTGGCCCCATCAGAGCACCTCGCTAACTCCATCCGCTACCCCCTAAAGCTCAAAAACTACGACGACTTAAGAATGGATAACTTCGCCATTCCCCGAATTTTAGTTGTAGTTTTAATCCCCGAAACACCCGAAGACTGGTTAACCCAGTCCGAAACAGAACTCTGCATGAGAAGCTGCAGATATTGGAGCTCGCTGCGGGGAAAGCCAAAAACACAAAACACAAACGCTGTCACCGTCACCATCCCCAGAACCAACCAATTTACAGTCGCCGCCCTTCAGTCAATTATGGAGGGAATTAGCCAAGGAGTCCAACCATGAAATTCACCGTAAAAGATCGCCAAACTCTCGAAACCATCGAGCTAAATCAACTGAGAAATTACTTACAAACTCACGGCTGGCATGCAGACCAACCTTTTTTAGATAATGCCACACTTTGGCACAAACCAACAACCGACGGAGAAGAATTAGAAATATTGCTACCTAATCGGCAAAATCTCCGAGATTATGGAGCGCGTATCAGCAGCGTAATTCAAACCCTAGAAAACGCCGAAAATCGCCCTCAAATTGAAATTTTAAGCGAACTACTTACCCGCATTCCCAACACGATAATTCAGGGAATAGTTATGCAAATTCACACCCCAAATACCCAAAAATTAAGTGGCGAAATTACTCTCATCGGTCTTGTAGTTGCCAAATTGCAGAAAATTCAAACTTCACTCGCCGACAAAGATTATATCCTGGCGATTAAAGCTTATCAAGAACGCTTACCGATTCTCTGTAGCGGTGACTTAATCAAAGACAACAATATCAAAGACAACAATGCCTTCATCCTCAAAAACCCCCACAACTTAACCCTCGATGAATCGTGGTAAAACTAACAGATTTTGTCGAAATCTATATTAAACACCTTTCAAACAGATATCAAGTTCCCTAGCAAAGGCCTCCGGCGCATCCAGCATCAGCCAGTGTCCAGTATCGGGTAGCGTACTTGTCGTCAGTGTGGGACGGAGGATGTGGAGGCTGAAGGGAAAAGTGTTTGAGGGAGCAATAATCGCGTGGGCCCGCGTTCCAGGGGCTGCTAGGTAGCGATCGAGATTATCAACAGCATCAAAGGCAAACATCCCGCGAGACATTCCAGACAGGCAATCCTGTGGAGTCGCCGCCAAGCAAGCGAGAATCCGATCGCGCGTATGGGCCCTGCTTCCTGTCAGCGCCTCATTGAAACTGGTTTCCACAGCCGCCCGCCAATCATCCGTCTCCAGAGCCCTCTGGTAGGGGACGATGCGTGCCTCGTGCACATCTGCAGGCACCTTGGTAAAATCTCCAGGTGGGTCTGCCAGAATCAACTGCGCGATGCGGTGCGGGGCGCTGGCTGCTGTGGCGAGGGCAATACAAGCACCGAAACTGTGCCCGACGATCGCCACTCGATCGAGTCCCAGCCCATCGAGCACCGCGAAAACATCCGCTGCACAGGAGGCGGGCGCATAGTTGCCGTCCTCCGGCGGTGCAGAATCACCGTGTCCCCGCATATCAAGGGCGATCGCGCGTCGGGTACGGGCGACATGGGCAAGCTGCGCCTCCCAGATGCTCGCAGAAACCGTCATACCGTGCACGAACACCACCGGCAGCGACTCGGATTCCGCAGCGGTGACAGGGGGGCTGGCTTCGATGATGTGAATAGTGCCGATCGGTCCTTTGATATTTGTCGATCGCATAAAAACTTCTCCTAAGTTTTATAATCCTAGACGCACGGGTAGTCAGAAACCGGATTTTTCGCAAAAATACTCGGTTATATCAAATCCGTTAACATCGGAATTATTATCTCTCTCTTCTCTTTCTCTGTGTCCTCTGTGCCCTCTGTGGTTTAATCATTCCGATACAACCGGAATTGATATTAGAGCATCGCAGAAAAGGTAAAAACCCGGTTTCTTTGGTTGGGACGGGTAAGTCAGGTTTCAATTTCCTCATTTTACACAACCAATTTTACATCTGTTACTCCTTGGCGCAATTCATACTGTCCTTTTACCCAAAATTGTTTAATTTTTTCACCCAAAAACGGAGCAGCTTGCATCATCAATAAACGCAATAATCCATTTTTTCGCAGTTGTTCGCCTTTCCACGCTTCTTGTGCTTGCAGTTGTTGGGCGCGAATAATTTCCGGTTCGCGTTCTGCCTGAATCCGCGATAATGCTAAGTCAATATCCTCGGAATTAGCCCCTGCTTTCAATAAAGGTACAAGGTGATTGGCGGCAACAATTACATCGCGGAACGCCATGTTAATTCCTTGAGCGCGAACCGGAGACATCGGATGTGCCGCATCCCCCAAAAGTATGATTCCTGGTCGATGCCAGCGCGGACAGCGACCAACCACAACAGATAATCGCATCGGAGATTCGATCGTATCGGCACAGTTGCGGAAATGTTCAGCCATCCACGCAGGCGATCGCGATGCGAAAGTTTCTGCCCAGTCTGTGTGTTTCCAATCAGTTTTGTCATCGGCAGATAGCACCCAAGCCAGATGAAGTTTTCCTGATTCTGCCCCGTGAAAGACACTGAATCCGCTACCGCCATTCAGGATGGAATAAAATACATTATCCGCCACAAACCGAGGATGAGCGGCAAGTTTAAACCACAGAACATCTATACTATTCGGCTGTTTTACTAACTCTAATTCTGCACGTTGTCGTACAACCGAGTTTCTACCATCTGTGCCAATCACAAGTGCAGCAGGAATCTCTCGCCCATCTCCTAGCTTTACACCCGCAATGCGATCGTTGTTGTACAGTAAATCTTTGACCGGCACACCTGAGATAAATTCAAACTCTGGATGCAATTGAGCTTCTACAATTAGTGTTTCTAGCAAAGGCGGTTGTGATACCAGTGTACAAGGTCGATTTGACCCCATTGGTTCATCAACTCGAAATAGTTGTCGATCGCCCACAATGAACTCCCAGGCATCAATTTGTCGGTGTGGAACACCTTCTAGCATTGTGGATAAGCCCATTTGTGCGATCGCATCCAATCCGCTGGGCATTAACCCTTCACCGCGAAACACTCGATACGAATCTTTTGCAGCCTCAACCAACGTTACAGCAATACCTCGTTTCACCAGCAGCAAACTAAGTGCCGCACCAGTTGGCCCCGATCCCACAATTACAACTTGTGTCATTTGGTATTTTCCATTGCTTGTTGCGGATATTGAGATGCGAACAGAGGTGGTTAAAGGGTGCGCGACAATCTATTAGACATCTCCCATAATTATTGTGGAACAGGCATCCTTCCTGTTCAAAACCTGCTTTTTTGGAGAAGTTTCTTAATCCCAGCTATTTTTGGAGTGCTTGCCGAAAAGTCTTAATCGCATCAACATGATTCACCATATTGATGCAACGCAACAACAAATCCAAATCGATTCCTTTCACTTCCTCACTACTGGAAACCTTTTCATAATGAAGTGTATTGCCCTCTCCCCGGAGGTGATAAACCTCTAACAATCCATCTTCCCACAACCACACTTCAGGAATTTTCAGCCGCTTGTATGCCTCCAGCTTGTCGATCCCGCCACTGGAAAACACGATCTCGATCGCCAGATCGGGTAGCCTGCGACCAGGAGCAAGTTTATAAGATTCATCCGCCTCTCGCTTGACTTTTCCGGTTTCACTTTCCAGAGTCATTGAGCCAGTTGGAGTAAAGTCAAACCCCGCCATCAGCAGGTACAGTTCCACCAATGCACCAATTCTTGCTTTAACAATTTCGTGGGGTTCTCCCGGCATTAGTTTAATCTCCAAAACTCCATCCAGGAAAGACAGTCGATATCCTGGACGGTCTAACAATTGCTCAACTGCTTTGAACTCTCTCCAAGTGAGTCCGTCAAACAGAAGGGGTGATTCTTTTCTGGGTGGTGCGATGATTGCTGCAGTCATTTGATTCTCCAGTCTATTTCCAGATGAGAAACGATCGGGTTTGGAGGGCGATTTGTTTATTATAACTTTAAGTAGCATCCTCCACTGTTAATCCGATTTCTTGCCCGTAGGATAGTTCCAGGGTGTGACCGTCCGGGTCTCGCAAAAAAGCCCAGTAGCCGATCGGATATCCAGAATCTTTTGGTTCCTCAAGCAATACGCCTTCTTGACGTGCTTTGTCGCAGAGTTCGTCCATATATTCGCGGCTTTTGCAACCTACTCCGAGGTGTGCCAAGGGAGACAGAACGGGATGTACGGAGTCTGTTTGAATTAGGACAATTACAAAAGGGCGAGTGCGATCGGAGAGCCAGACCACAGCAACACCAGTTTCTGCATCGATGCGGCGGTGAACGACCTGCATTCCAGCATACTTAGAGTAGAATTCAATACTGCGATCGACATCAGAAACGGGCAGTGCGATGTGTGTGAGACCGATATCACTCATGGGTTATGTTGCTCCAGTCATATTAGGCTTAACATCAATAATTGCCACTTCCAATCTCATAAATTTAATGAGACGATCGCCACTTATACCAATTTTTTATGAGGCCCCGTAGAATCCGATCACCCTGGCGCCCCCCGCGTCCGGGGGGGGACAAGAGTCCGATCTTTCGTCCCCCTACTATCAGGGAGATGCGAGGGGGATCGAGATATGTGCAACTTCACATTAAATTGGTATAACCGCTCGTAACTGTCCATCGTTTTGCTGCCTAGTATTTGTAAGCAGCAAAACCTGAGCAGAACCAAGACGATTTACCTCTCAAGGTAGATGTCGGTTAATCCTGCCTTTGAGATACTCCATATGAAATGTAACTATTTATACTCATGCCGCATCTTTTGTTGGTAGACGACGAAGCCCCACTCTGTGAAAGCCTTGCTTACTCACTGAGAAAGGAAGGCTATGAGGTCACTACAGCACCAGATGGACACAGCGCGATCAAACAATTCCACAAGCAAGTACCCGATATCATTCTGCTCGATCTGATGATGCCAGAAGTTGATGGGATGGAAGTGTGTTGGCGTATCCGCGCTTTTTCTAATGTGCCTATACTGATGCTAACGGCTAAAGACCAAGATATGGATAAAGTGTTGGGCTTAGAGGCAGGGGCAGATGATTATGTGACCAAACCCTTCAATACGCAGGAATTGCTCGCACGGATTAAAGCTTTGCTGCGCCGCCATCATGCGGAATCTACTTAAAAGCGGTTAAGGCATCCTTCAAGGGTTTGATAGCTCGGTTGGCTCAATCCGTGACCAATGGCGCTAGGTTAGGAGCACTTGCAACGGATACACCATTTATCCCAGCCATGTTTGAGCCGATGAAACTTTTTGCCCAAGACTCCTTCCCGAGCAGATGGTTAGCCTCTCTTCGGTGGAATTCAATCCACACGAAGCTCTTGGTTACCTACCTGCTCCTGATCGTCTTAGGAACCTCGCTTATGTCTGGTTACATCCTATGGACGTTTTATGCCTTTTTCATGGAGTCTCGTCAGACAAATTTAGAAAACTGGGCAACAGCACTGAGCGAGAGCGTTGCAGATGCCCTCGAAGAAAAAGATATGCAACAGGTGCAGATCATTGTCCGGCGCTATGGGGCACCCGCCAATATCACACTCCGTGTCCTTGATGCCCAAGGTTCGCTGCTAGCCACCTCTAACCCTCAAACAGATCGACAAATCACCAATTGGCTGCTGATACCTGGCGTTTCAGAAGGACTACACGGTCATTCGGTGCAGGGCATGGCTAAAGGGGTTTTATCAACGGACGATCGCCTCTATATTGTCAAACCGATGACTCGCAACGGTCAGATGTTGGGGATATTACGCATCTCGATTACTTTAGAACAGTTTCAGAAACAGTTTGTAAGGGTGATATGGACAATTTTAGCTGCCCTTGGCATTACCATTCTTATCTGTACCTTGGTCAGCGATCGATTAGCCCGCAGTCTCTCTAAACCCATTGAGGTGATGCGAAACTTTGCGATTAGCGTGGGTAGAGGACAGTTTGATGACAAACTCCTGATTCGTCAAAGCAATGAACTAGACCAACTCGCAACGGAACTGAATCGTATGAGTGAACGGTTGAAATCATTGGACAACGAACGCAGAGCCTTCCTAGCGAATGTTTCCCATGAACTGCGGACGCCTGTGAGTAACGTTCAAGTCACCATTGATGCGCTGGAGCGTGGCGCTGTGGATGAGCTGGAGTTGCGCGATCGCTTCTTTCAAACCATCAAAGACGAGACGAAGCGGCTTTCGGGCTTGATTAACGATTTGCTTGATTTAGGACGCTTAGAAGCGGGTGTCACGCTATTAGAAATCCAAGCCATTGCCTTAGAAAGTGTCATCAGCCGTGCGATTAGAGCAATGGAAGTTCGTATGCAGGCTAAAAACGTGACTGTAGAAGTTGATGTTGCTGACCTTCGGATTATGGGCGATTCGGAACGCTTATTACAGGCTTTTTTGAATCTCTTAGACAATGCGATTAAGTATTCTACCCCCAATGCTTGTATTTTCATTGCTGCCTCTGGCAACAAGCAACAGGCTCTGATTTCAATTCGAGACCAGGGAAGCGGCATTCCTGAAACCGATTTACCTCGCATTTTTGAACAGTTTTACACCACGAGCCGCTCTAGTAAGAATGGGGTTGGTCTGGGTCTAGCGATTGCCAGACGCATTATTGAAGCGCATGGAGGCAGTATTACAGCCAATAGTAAACCCGGTCAAGGGGCTGTATTCACCCTTTCTCTACCCTTAGAATCCTAAGTAGTTGAGCCCGTTGTCTGGTCCCGCGTCACTTCTTCCACCTGACTCACAGCAGTATTAGTCAAATGGATAGGAAAACCCGACTCTGCCAAATCAGACAATCTAGATTTAATTATCTTTTTATTTAAAGAAAAATGTTGTGCTAATTCTTTGTCAGGACATTTGCATTTTTTGTAATTATTTAGTAGTCTCTAATACCAATTTAATGTGAAGTTGCACATATCTCGATCCCCCTCGCATCTCCCTGATAGTCGGGGGACGAAAGATCGGACTCTTGTCCCCCCCCGGACGCGGGGGACGCCAGGGTGATCGGATTCTACGGAGCCTCATAAAAAATTGGTATTAGCCGCATTCAGATCCATTGCTTTAATGAAACCATCTTTTCCGTCCATGTACCCTTGAATATTATCAGGGTATTTTTGGGCAAGTTTTCTCTTTAGTTCGCTGTATTGCTGCGCGTCTTCAGGATGGGAAATCATATAATCTCGAAACGCTAAATGGCGCTCTATCTGCGCTGAGTTCACTTCAAACCCGTGAACGTGGTGTGTTCTAATCCCTGCTTCATTACCCTTGCGAAAAAAACGACGGCCCGATATCCCAAACTCACCCATTGCTTCATAACCTAATGCCTCAAGTGCTGAACTCTGTACATCAACTTTAGTAATATCTTTAACCTCAACTAACATATCGATGATCGGCTTTGCATGAATTTGTGGAATGGCTGTGCTACCAATATGATGTATAGCAACCACATTGTCCCTAAGTGCAAGTGCAATCAGTTTCGACTCAGTTTCAAAGGCGCTTCGCCAAGTTGGATCGTGCGGGACGACTTCTACTTTGAAAAAATCTAGTTTTCTTGACATCGCTGATATTTATTTGCTTTTTTTGTCATCTCATTGCTTTACGATCGCATTTAACCGAAACAGATTTTATTAGACCTCATTTTTTACGGGTTGCGCCCAAAGCTCTTAAACATACGGACAACGGGGAGGAACTGACTGTTTGGGAGAGAAATTTCAAACCGCTCGATCGCCTGATAGTCAAATTTTGTGTAAAATGGCTCTCCCGCCAGCGTCGCAATCATCTCAACTTCCTTAAATCCAGCACGCTCAGCAGCCAGTTCACATACTCGCATAATCAGACTTCCAATTCCTCGACGTGGCCAGGCTGGATGAACAAAGAATGCACGAATCTTTGCCGAGTCGCTGTCTGGGTTGAGCAGGCTGTCTTCTGGATTATTTTTGCCTGAATCACCTCCATAAAGCGTTTTACGCTTACTCCAACCACCGCAACCAACAATTTGGTGATTGTTCTGAGCAACAAAGTATGTTTGGTCTAGAATCAGTTGAGTATCAACCCCAAAAACTATGCCCAGTGCGCCTTCAATCTGCTCTGAACTATAGTAGCTTGCAGGCACAAGCTCTAGCAGAATCAGGAATTAAAGTTGTTAACTTAGGACTGTCTTCTAAGGAAGCTAATCGAATAAAAAAATCCATTGAACCGATCGGCTAAACAAATCGCTCTCTTAGTTTGTCACATCCGTGAAAGCCGCAATGCAGCGATCGCCCGTTAGCGAAGCTTGCAGAAGAGGATCGCCCACCCCCAGCTTTAAGCAAACACCCAAATCCCTCACCCTCGCCCTTTTTTTCATTTGGTCACAGGCTATGATTGACGGTTGGCAGCTTTTGAGAATCTAAATGCTAAACACAAATACAATTATTTCCAGCCTGCTGTTATTTATCCCAGTTTCCATCGCCGGACACTTTCTCGGCTGGGAATCCTCCACAATCTTCGTCACCTCGGCTTTAGCCATCATCCCTCTAGCCGCCTGGATGGGGACGGCCACCGAAGAAATCGCCGTCGTCCTCGGCGCCAACTTGGGGGGTTTGCTGAACGCTACCTTCGGAAATGCCACGGAACTGATTATCGGCATCGTCGCCCTCAACGCCGGACTAATAGATGTTGTCAAGGCCAGCATCACCGGTTCAATTATGAGTAACCTGTTGCTGGTGATGGGATTTGCGATGCTGCTGGGCGGCTTGCGTTACAAAGAACAAGAATTTCAGCCGATAGTCGCCCGGTTGAACGCTTCAGCGATGAACTTAGCCGTGATTGCCATTTTGGTGCCGACTGCAGTTAATGCCACCTCTACGGGCATCCCTGCAGAAACTATGCAGAACCTCTCTAGCGCTGTTGCTATAGTCCTGATTGTCGTCTACGTGCTGACGCTGCTGTTTTCGATGAAAACCCACAGTTATCTGTACGATGCGGGGGTAGCAGAAATAGAAATGCTTGAAGAATTAGCTGAAAGTAACTTAGCACCAGACAGTCCTGACCACAAAGTCAATCTGCCGCTGTGGATTGGGGTGCTGTTGGCCTGTACCCTGATGGTAGCTGTCGAGTCGGAACTGTTGGTGGGTACTCTGGAAGAAGCGACGGCGCGTTTGGGGCTGACATCACTGTTTACCGGGGTGATTTTAGTGCCGATTATTGGCAATGCAGCCGAACATACAACAGCGGTGACGGTGGCGATGAAAAATAAAATGGATTTGTCGGTTTCTGTGGCCGTGGGTTCGAGTTTGCAAATTGCTTTGTTTGTTGCGCCGGTGTTGGTTTTGGCAGGTTTTGTCTTGGGCCAACCGATGGACTTGAATTTCAACCCGTTTGAACTTGTAGCGGTTGCGGTGTCGGTGCTGATCGCCAATTCTATCAGTTCTGATGGCAATTCTAACTGGCTAGAAGGTACTTTGCTCTTGGCAGCTTATACGGTTTTGGCGCTGGCGTTCTACTTCCATCCGGTAATTGAGGGACTTGTTTAAAAGGCTTTCTTGTGCTGAAGGAAGAGGGAAGAGGTTCGAGGGAAGAAGGCAGATTTTTTCACTCCCTCACTCGCCCACTCTCCCACTCTCCCACTCCCTCACTCGCCCACTCTCCCACTCTCACTTCTTTCTTCGAGAATGGTGGTTGCGATCGTACAATTGAAATGTGGCTGCTCTCTCGTTATTAGTTCTGGTCTGTTTGTACATTATGTGCTCTCATCAGGGATTTGTGACCTCGATCGGCTGTGACAAATAACAAAACCTTTGGCCTCAAGCCGATCGTTCGATCGCACTGCCCCGGTTATACAAAAACACGGGATGCTGAAGTCAAGCAAGACTAAAGCCTCCCTCGACTTCAGAGACGTTGGAAGATTTCAATCAAGGGTGCTCATGAGTCTTTTACTAGGTGTGCTACGATCGTCATAAGTTGAAAATTGAGTTGAACTCAATAGCCAAAAAGTTCACCAAAATTAGTCATACTTAACTGGACTGGTTAACCTTCTGGGCGGTATGATTACATCAGTGCCGAAAACAAAGGTTTAATTATCTGGGAGAGTAAACCGAGCGTGCAAGTCAAAACTGACCAGCCTGTAAAAAGGTCGAACGGGAGTCCGCGTTTCGTTAAATTGGTTGAAAATATGGGATGACTCATGGCTAAAAGCTTCAACTAAAATTACATCAATTAGGGCGTTGCTCCGCCCGAATTAACGCCTGTGGACAAGAAGGAGCCGACTCCCTTGGGTGAAGCAGGAAGCAGGCCATTCAGGAGCAATCCTGATTCAATGGTGAGACTTAAATAAGTTTAGCCAACTTTTGTGTAGCAGTAAACGACGGTCGATTTAAAACTGACCAGCCTATAAAAAGGTCGAACGGGATACCACGATTCGTTAAATTGGTTGAAAATAATGGTTAAACAATGGCTAAAAGCTTCGACAATAATAAATAGTTGTAGAGACTTCAAAAATAGGGTGCTGCTCCACCCGAATTTACGCCTGTGGACAAGTAAGAGCCGACTCTCTTGGCAGAAGCAGGAATCAGACCCTCTAGAAAATACTTCTAGTTGAATGGTGAAACTTAGATAAGTTTAGCCAACTTTTGTAGAGCAGTGTCAAAGTAAAACTTGATAGAGCAACCTCAATCAGGGTTATGTGGCTTCTGTGAGTTATTGCCTCAATCCCAAATGCCCGAATCCCTCCGATCCAGCCAACTCTGGCAAATCCGCGTGTATCCACTGCGGGTCAGAACTTTTGTTGCAAGGTCGATATCGGCTAGTCGCGCCTCTCGGAGGCGGCGGCTTTGGCAGAACATTTGAAGTGGACGACAACGGCGCCCGAAGAGTGCTCAAAGTCCTGCTCAAAGAACATCCCAAAGCTGTAGAACTGTTTAAGCAAGAAGCTGACGTATTGGTCAGGCTCAGACATCCAGGTATTCCAAAAGTCGATCGCGACGGTTATTTTACATTTACGCCAGCTCACAGCACAGAGTCTTTTCACTGTCTGGTGATGGAGAAAATTGCTGGGGCCAATTTGCAAGACTGGCTGAAACATCGGGGCCGCCCGATTAGTCAAGAACAAGCTGTAAACTGGCTCAAACAACTGTCGGAAATTTTAGACCAAGTTCACCGCCTCAACTATTTCCATCGGGATATCAAGCCGCACAATATTATGTGCAAGCCAAACGGGCAGTTAGTGCTGATTGACTTCGGGACTGCTCGGGAAGTTTCGGCGACTTATTTCGCTAAGGTGGGCCAGGGGCAAAATGTAACTGGTATTGTTTCCCCCGGCTACACGCCGCCGGAACAAACAAATGGCAAGGCTGTTCCGCAGTCCGATTTTTTTGCTCTGGGGCGCACTTTTGTTTATTTGCTGACTGGAAAGCCGCCGACTGCGTTTCCAGAGAATCCGCGCACGGGCAGATTAATGTGGCGCAAAGGAGCTCCTCAAGTTTCCGACTCCGTGGCTAATGTGATCGATTATCTGATGGCGCCTTTTCCGGGGAATCGACCTCAAAGTCCCCAGATGGTTTTGCAGTGTTTGGAGGAAATTAATCTCGACGGCGCAGAAACTCAGGTGCCGACTCAGTTGCCGACGACGGGGCAAACTAAAATTCGCGCAACTGCCGGGGAGGGTGGGGCGAAGAAGCAGAGTTCCATAAACCGCCTCAGACCTCTGAATTCGGGATTGAACAAGAGCCAGAAAGATGTTTTTGATTGGAAAAAGAAGTTGCTGGCGGGCACGGCTGTTTTGATGGTGAGTATTGGCGCGTCTCAAATTTACGGTTCCCTGCGTTACGGGGTGTTTCCGGCAAACCCCGTGTGGCTGCTTTCGACTTTACCTACCACTCATTTTTTGCAAAGAAGTTTGGATAATGTCGGGAGTGTAAATGCGATCGCCCTGTCGCCTGACGGTCAAACTTTGGTGAGCGCAAGCTTTGGGACGATTAGAATTTGGAATGTGAGGACGGGACGCCTGGTGCGGACTCTCAATTCGGTGCATTCTAAAAAATCGGTCAAGACGGTGGCGGTGAGCCCGGACAGCTCGATTTTGGCCAGTGGGGGCGACGACAATAATGTGATTCTCTGGGATTTGAAGACGGGGCGACGGATGCGGACAATTGCCGCTCACAAAGCCGCCGTCAACGAGATCGCTTTTAGCAGGGACGGTCAAACTCTCGCTAGCGGCAGCGATGACAAAACTGTTCGCTTGTGGAATGTCAGAACCGGCAGCAGGTTGCGGACTTTGAGCGGCCACGCGGGGGGAGTAAACGCGATCGCTTTGAGCCGGGATGGTAAAACTCTCGCTAGCGGCAGCCAGGACAAGACTGTGCGTTTGTGGAATCTCGGTACCGGAGAAGTCAGAAGAATTATCACAGGTCACGGGGGCCCGGTTAATGCTGTGGCTTTTAGCCCCAACGGGCAAATTGTGGCTAGTGCTAGCACCGACAACACGATCCGTTTGTCGAACGTACAAGACGGGAAGCGCACCCGCACTTTTAAAGGGCATTCGAGCTGGGTGAGGACGATCGCCTTTAGCCCGGACAGCCGCACTTTGATCAGCGGGGGCGGAGATATTATAGTTTGGGATTTGAAGACGGGAAAAGAAAGAAGCAGTCTTTCGGGTCACAGTCAGTTTGTGAGTTCGGTTGCTATTTCCAGAGATAGCAAGACTTTTGTGAGCGCCAGTCCCGATCGCACTATTAAGATTTGGCGAATGCCATAGTGCTACTATTTGAGATTTGAGATTTGAGATTTGAGATGTGAGATTTGAGAATTGGTAATGACTGATTTTGTAAGGTTTGAAGTAATGGCTTATAGTTGCATTGTTTTTTTTAGTGGTATCAATAGTCATTAGGAATGAGAATTAAATAACTTCCACTCTTGAAAGTGGGATGGGCGTCCCGCCCGTCCAAAAAAGACGGGCGGGAC
>NZ_JAUBUC010000048.1:0-54024 GCF_036705285.1 Microcoleus sp. B4-C1
CGCCCTTCCTAATAGGCCGGGGGGGACGCCCATCCCACTTTCAAGAGTGGAAGTTATTTAATTCTCATTCCTTACATAAATCCCACTCATAATTCTCATAGCGCTAGACAAAAATGCAACAATTTATCCCAAACCCATAGCATCATTTTCACATATTAATAATTTACCTTTCCCCTGATAATACCAAACATAACCCTCTCCACCCCCTTTGCCAAAATGACCTAATTTTCGATAATCTTCTTCAATCCCCTTGGTAAATCCTTTAACCAAATCGCAATCAGCTATCAAAGTTTCACCTTGTTTTAGTTCCACAATCTTAGCCGGTGAATTTGTAGCAGCTACAACTATAGCTTTTTGCTCGCGCAAAGCTGTAACAGCAATTCTCCACCTACCGTCATTAGAAGCAGCCACTTGTCGGAATTTCAGTTTTTTAGCACCGATAACTACATTGTCCGAACAAAACTGAAATACACCATCATCAAATTCCCACTGCTCCCCATCCGACAGAGCGATCGGCGTATAATGCAGGAAATTCCCTTTTTGTCTCGGTTCCAGTTTCACCGTACCAGTCCCTTGATATACAGGAGCGTTGTAGTCCATTTCCGTTGTTAAAGATACCCACATATCTTTTAAACGGTTATCCGTTTTATAAACACCGGAAGTCAATTTCCCCATACACCAATGCAGCGCACCTTTTTGAATGATCACTCCGGAATTATTCAAGTTAATTTCCGCTTGCTGAACGAGGGGAATATTCTTAGTGGGATGATAAAACTTGTTCGTTTCTGGATTGATATTATTTTGGACATACCACAAATCCGTTGGTTCCAAAACCTTGATTTCGTATTTCATAATTTACCTCGCCTATTTACGTGAAATGTGTTAAACATTTTACCCAAGATTAGGATCTGCCGCGATCCCGGACTTATCCGGTGAAATTTCTCTTTTGCAGACATCCTCTGCTACTGTTAAAGTATCTATAGCAATCCTAAATGAGCAGTAAATTTTTGATCCCACCCCAACACTCCCCTTATCAAGGGGAGGGAGTAAGAAATTTACAAATGATTTAGGATGGCTATAGCTATCTTAGCAATAGCAGACAGCGCCCCTCCACAATGGTTGAGAAAAATTTATGCCTGCGATCGCACAATCTCCCAATTTACCGATTTTACAAGAAATCAACTCAGGATTACCCAATATTTGCGGCTCCGAAGCAGAAATTAAGGCTGCAGCCAATAGCAACGAACCTGTCTTCCTACCTACCACAAATCTGCGCCTGGAAAACATTCAAGCCGGATTCGCCTGCGCCCTCCATATGCACCAACCCACAATTCCTGCGGGTGCAAACGGCGAACTGATCAGCAATCTCCACAATATGTTTGAACATCCCAACCAAGGAGACAACCACAACGCCGGAGTGTTTGCTTGGTGCTATTCTCGCATGGGAGAATTCATTCCCCAACTGATTGCCGAAGGCTGCAACCCGCGAATTATGCTCGATTATTCGGGCAACTTATTGTGGGGATTGCGCCAAATGGGACGCGACGATATCTTTGATAATCTCAAGCGGATTACCTGCGATCCTCAATATCAACCTCACGTAGAATGGCTGGGGACAATGTGGAGTCACGCCGTCATTCCTTCAACTCCCATTCCCGACATCAAACTCCAAATTCAAGCATGGCAACATCATTTTGCAGCCATTTTTGGCATTGATGCCCTCAAGCGCGTCAAAGGTTTTTCGCCCCCAGAAATGCACTTTCCCAATCACCCAGATACACTTTACGAATACATCAAAGCTTTGAAAGAATGCGGCTATCGCTGGCTGATGGTGCAAGAACATTCTGTAGAAAATCCAGACGGTTCGGGATTGTCGCAAGACCAAAAATATATTCCCAACCGTTTGGTTGCGCGCAATTCTCACGGCGAAACAATCAGCATCACGGCTTTGATTAAAACCCAAGGTTCGGATACGAAATTGGTGGGACAAATGCAGCCTTATTACGAAGCAAAAGGACGCAATAAACAGCAAATTGGCAATGTCACAGTTCCTTCTTTAGTCACTCAGATTGCTGACGGAGAAAATGGCGGCGTGATGATGAATGAATTTCCCAGCGCTTTTGTCAAAGCTTGGCACGAAAACCGCGAACAAGGCGGGGGAAAATCCGGTGTTGTTGGTTTAAACGGCACTGAATATTTGGAGATAATTGAAGCGGCGGGTGTTAATCCTGATGATTATCCGATTTGTCAAGGGGTTAACCAGCACAAAATCTGGCACCTAGTCGATGCTGATAGTGCAACACCGGAAAAAGTGGAAAGTGCGATCGCCCAACTCAAGCAAACCGACCATAATTTTCACATGGATGGTGCTTCTTGGACAAACGATTTGAGTTGGGTGAAAGGCTACGAAAATGTCTTGGAACCGATGAATCTACTCAGCGCTGCATTTCACAAAAAATACGATCCGCTGGTGCAGCAAGATGCCACCGTTACTAAGCAGTTTGAATACCAGCAAGCTTTGCTTTACAATTTGTTGGTGCAAACAAGCTGTTTCCGCTATTGGGGACAGGGAACTTGGACTGATTACGCCCGCGAACTTTACAACCGCGGCGCTGCTTTAATGAAGTAGGAGAATTTATTGTAAGGTGCGTCAGAAACAAATTGTTCGATCGGTATCAAATATCGGCGCTGACGCACCCTACGCCTGTTGGCAAAGTCCGAACAATTACCAATTAGTAATTACCAATTACCAACTCCTACATTTCCTGCATCAGCCGCAAGTAATTCTGCCGCATCTGCGTCATATTTTCCATCATTCTATTAGCCATATCTTTCTCAACATCGCTCATTTGCTGCCAAAATAAAGCCGATCGCCTCGCCATAATTGCTTCTTCCCATAGCATCTCCAAAAGTTGCGCCGCCATTGGGTTTTCAGCATCGATAATCCCACACAATTGCTGGAAGGCCCGGTTGGCTTCACTGTGACTACCAACATCCTGAGCCAGCGTCAGGCATTTTTTGAGTTGGACGATCGGATTTTCAGAAGAGTAAGCCATAATTTCACGAAGATAAGCTACAAAATTTACGCTGATACCTTTGACATTACTAGAGTTGTGACACAGCCGTACAGTTCCCTACATACCAGCGCCAAGGCAAATCCATGCCTTGAGAAATCCCGATCCGCGTAGTTTGGACAAAATTTATTGTACCCTCCTCCACAGCTTGCTGAAATTGCTCGCTCCGGTGTTCCAATCGCAGCGGTTGGCCTGCACCCAAGGGAAAACCGCTTAAAGTTCGATCGATCAGCAGTACCTTACACAGTTTCCCAGGCCCGGCGGCGAGGCGCGATCGCTTCTTCTCAGGAATTGCAGCGAATTCTTGGGGAACCACATCTACCTGCAAAGCTCGAATCAGCACACCACTAGCAACTCCCTCTGCATCCGTCACCACGTTAAAACAGTGATACATCCCGTAAATTAGGTAAATGTAGCTCATACCCGGAGGCCCGAACATCACCTCATTGCGAGGAGTGCGTTGTCGGTAAGCGTGACAAGCGGGATCTCCGGGCCCGTAAGCTTCGGTTTCGACAATCATTCCCCGAATCGTCTCGCCGTCAGGAAACTGCCGCACCAGCGAGCATCCCAGTAAATCTGGCGCTACGCTGGTAGATGGCCGCGCCAGCCAAAAAGATTCTACAATCTGAGTATTTGCACTCACTCAACAACAGCAGGTAAATTATGGACGTTAAGTTAGTTTTAGCAGTCTTGACAGCAGTTTTCACCGTTTGTTGTCTGTTCTTTGGCACAAAAAACGGATTCTACGATACTGACAAGTATCACGGTAACGGTTCTGCTCACTAATTTTAGGCGATTGTTAGTTGCTTAAAAAAACCGCCGCCTGTCAGTCAGCCGGCGGTTTTTTTTATGAACCACAGAGGCCACAGAGGACACAGAGAAAGAGAAACAGAGAGCGGAAAGAATGAAAAGAAGTTGACAAGTAATGACACACCAGATTGTTTTATGGGCTGCCATTAAGGGTGAATTTTGCCATCTGGCATTTTAGTTTCTTGCAAGCTAGGATTCTCTAATTCGGCCCATCCCGGCAAATTTAAGCGAACTGTCGCTCGCCGCACTGTTTGGTTTGCAGCAATTCCTTGAGTTGCTTTTGTTGGTTATAAAAAATTAGATTTTTTGCCACAATAAATACAACTGCGATCGACAATCCAGCAGTAAATAAATTATTTATTTTCCTAAATATCCGAAAAGCTTCGGGGGCTTTGTCTCGCTGTTAAGAGATTTCTACAATAGTGCGATCGACCTCTCCACAATTCCCACAAAAAAATACAGGCATCTCCCACAAGCAGTCTGGCGAAATTAAACACCGCCGATCGACAAATCCCGCCTCCTTTCCCTCGCTAGTGCTGCTTTGAGCTTGGCACTCGCCCCCCTCCGTCTGCTTCACTTTGCTTTGAGCAGTCCATAAACGGAATTTATTTTTACCCGAAGGCGCGCATTTGCATATACCTCCAGACTGAAATAAAAGAAACTTTATTTATATCCCTGGAATGAGTAAATCATCAAGAGATTTGAGGATGATTAATCTAGAAACGCAATACCGTACCTGCGCTGTTGATAAATTCTCAGCAACTACTTTTTTGGTCAAAATTGCTTTGAGAAATTAATTTACTCTAAAAACAGTTGGCAGCAGCTCAGGTTCCTTAACCTCGCCAGAACACACCCTACCTATAATCCCGACAATTCGGAGCGGCAATGAACACAATCAAACCCGAACCCAAAAGATCGCGCTTCATGGCTCTGCTGCTGACAACGCTGCTGACCTTTCCCTTTGTGAGTGCTTGCGGTTCTGACGAGCGAACTTACGCTCCCCCGCCTCCTGTTGACAACACTCGCGCTGGAGGAGTGCAAACTAATCGCGCCCCCACTCCTTCCCCACAAGCGAAAAAAGGACTGAACACGGCTCAAAAAGTAGGGATTACTTTAGCAGGAGCAGCGGCCCTTTACTACATCTACAATCAGTACAAAAATAAACAAGAAAAGGGGCCGCAGGGAAAACATTACCTTTCCAAAAACGGTCGCGTTTACTACCGCGATGCCCAGAATCGCGCGGTCTGGGTAACGCCCCCGCCGGGAGGAATTACAGTTCCGGAGTCCGAGGCAGTGCGTTACCGCGAATTCCAGGGGTACAACAACCAAAATACTGGTCGAGACCTTACTAGCTTGCCTGAAGCTACAAGTCCTGTTCCGGCACAGTAGTCTAAGCATTTGAGATTTTAGATTGCAGGTTCCCTGACTTTCAATTAAATGTGGGATTCCCAATCTAAAACAGTCGTTTTTCAACACCTAAAAAAGAGGAACTTTATCATGGTAGACGGATTTTTGCGGAAGTTAAAAGATGCGATCGTTGGGCCAGACAGCGAGCAATTCGATCCTGACGGCAATTACCAAGATGCCTCAAATCCCGGACAGTACGGCAACGTGACTCCAGCCAGCCAAGACCCCTACGGCGACCCGGCTGAGTACGGACAGTACGGCAACGTGACTCCAGCCAGCCAAGACCCCTACGGCGACCCCGCAGACTACGGACAGTACGGCAACGTGACTCCAGCCAGCCAAGACCCCTACGGCGACCCCGCAGACTACGCCGGTACCGACTACGGACAGTTCGGCAACCTGACTCCGGCCAGCGAAGACCCCTACGGCGACCCCGCAGACTATGTAGCGGATGCTGGAATGTTCGGCAACCTGACTCCGGCCAGCGAAGACCCCTACGGCGACCCGGCGGATGAGGAAGGGTTTAGTTAACTACCAGATACATTTAACCCGGTAAATCCCGAACTAAGCCAGGAATCACCGTGTATGGCAAGATAGAAAAAGCAGCAAGCTCTCCTATCAAGGAGGTATCTCTCAAAGCTTTCAATATTTTATTGAAAGCGCCATTTTTGTCCCTGTCCAGAGTGTGTCCGCACTTTGGACATTTAAATATTTTAGACCCGCCTAATTTAGAATGAACGTGTCCACATTTGGAACAGATTTTCGATGTGTACTCTTCTGTCACGTCTACTACAACACCACCATGCTTGGTAGCTTGATGCTTCAACGTTTGTTTAAAGCGATAATGGCTCAACGTAACCATCGCTCTAGCCGTTTTACTCGCCAACCTGCGTTTGCCTTTTTTGACCATTTGTTGTGTCTCAAAGGTTGGCAAGAAAATTAACTTGTACTTGCTTGTCAAATATTTTGCAGCTTTCTTGTGTAGTTCATTGACCAAGTTTTTAATCTTGCTCCTGATTGGGGCTGCTGATTTTCGCAGGCAATACCTTAGTCGCTTGAACTCTCTCCCTTTACTTACTCCAATACGGGACATTAATTTGTCTAGATGCCTTGCTAGGCGATAGATACGACCGATATCGTTTTTTCCTATTTCGATGAAGTCACTACCATCAAAACCAGTAAGAAAAGTTCTGACACCCGGATCTAAAGCAATAACTAAATCGCTCTCAATTGGCTTGATTTTTGGTACATCAATTGCATAGCAAATAAACCATTGCCTGTTAATCAAGCTAAGTGTCGGTTCGTGCTGCATTACCTCGATAATGGGCTCCGATGACTTGAATGTTAGTTCCTTAGTAGAAAGTGGGTAAAAAGTTCCTAGTTTCCAATTGGACGTTTGAAATCGGATAGTCTCAGATGCGTCGCAACGGCTTCTAAATTTTGCCGTTCCTTTTGTCTTTTTAGCTGCTTTGTGTGCTTCAAAAGCTTGGAACACTGCCATTTGGCGCGGATTGTAAGGTTGTTCAGACACCCAACTAGGGGCTGAGTCCATTATTTTCTTCCTTAAGTCATACTTACCAATTTTTTCATCTTTCAGGATAGCAATTGCTTGATTGTAACACCATCTACTTGCTGCAATCCAACTCCTCCACTTCGCTGCTAGCTTGGTTTCCGGGTAAACTCGAATCTTCTTTGATAGCAGATTTGTATTTTCGCAAACCATAGAGTCGGCTGCTAAAGACGTGGATGATGGCAAGGATATCTTCAACCATTTCTCGTTCTGGAGACAACTCGTTTCTGCTGAGAACCATGAGTTGGCAATTGTTTTGCTCGCAGATCCATTTGATAAGGTCGCCACCAAACCGGCACAGTCTGTCTTGGTGTCCGACCACAACTGCTGAGATATCTCCTGACATGACTTGTCCCAGAAGGGCAAGAAGCGCTTTTCTTTTGAAGTTGAGTCCGCCTCCGATGTCTTTAAAGACTTTAGCTTGCGGATAGAGGCTTTGGAGGTAACTGACTTGCCTATCAAGGTCTTCGCGCTGTTTGTAGCTGCTGACCCTGGCGTAGATGGCTGTAACTCGGTCATGTCCGGTTCCGAGAACGCTGTCGATATCATAGCGTCGCTGGTTAGAGGGAGTTCTGATTGCTGATATTTTGCCGACAAGTTCCCAGTTTCTAAGGGTTTTGTCTGAGACTTGCAAGATTTTGCAAGCTTCTCGTGGTGTGACATATCTGGTCATCGCTAGGGGGTATTTTTGCGTTCTCCAACCATAGTGCCAGGTTCTACAAGGATTTACCAGAATATTCTAAGAAATCGTTTACTTTGTAACATCAGCCGGGAAGTCTTGGGCGTATATTTAGAGGGGATTAATCAGAGCGCGGAGCCCCGTACCCCGTTGGGAATTACTCCTTGGGATGAAAGGCTCGTCGGGTTTCGGTACCGAAACCGACAATTATTCTTTTATACCCCAAGATGCTCGGGAAATACTCTGATACTATATTAGCAAGTGGGGGTGGAACTACCTCACTATAAAAAGCCTTTGAAAAAAAGGAAAAAGAAGCCTGCGGTCTAACTGTACTCAGTTGACCGTCAGGTTTGTTCACTTGATTAGAGTCGATGCCTCAATTGCTTGAGGACACATCTCCTTCAATTAGAGTCGATGCCTGTGTTACCACACGACACCTCTGGTTCAGAACGCGGACGTGCAGCTTTCACTGCATCCGGCTCCTAGTCTGACACCTAGTAAGTCGGGTTTAACCCGCTGTTCGGACTCTCACCTGACCATGAACGGTCTGATGCTGGTGACATTCACGATGTAGAACTTCCAAATTTATAGGTTTCCAATTGTTATGGTTGCCGTCGATATGGTGTAGTTCTGCAATATCACCTGACATGAACGATAGATTACATTCTGTACATTTGTGATTCTGTTTCTTGAGAAGTCGGGCCGTTATCCCATCGTAGTGAGCATTCTCTCGTTTTGACCAATAAACAAAATCGCCATCATAGGGTGATTTATCTCCCTTGACAATGACAAACTTGCAGGCTGACCAACTAACCGCAGGAAGTGCTCTTTTTATAACCTTATTGGTTTGATAACGGTTGTATCTTCCTTGTTTCCGAATGAATTTCCATAACCAATAGCGCAGTGACCACAGGTTGTGTTGACTCATATCGCAGAATCTATGGTAATTTCTCCACCCTCTTAGCACCGAACCACAGTTGTTGATTCGATGTTCGAGAGTGAAACGACTATCTTTTATCACTTTTTTAACTTTTGCCTTAATGCTAATTGTAGCTTTTTGACTTGGTGTTGAAATGAATTTACCATTGGGTTTAACTGAGAAGTTCCACCCAAGGAAGTCGCAACCATCTGTACTAGACCTCTTGCAAAAAAGATATATGTTATAATTAGAGGTTTTAAATTTAATCCCCTAGAGCTAACTCATAATTGTAAATTGCTGACAACAAATTACAACGCAGACCATAACGGCGACGACGATTGCGATAACGACTCGACAATATTTTAAAAATTTTGAGACTCCGATTAATGTGTTCAATCACAATTCTCTCTTGTGCTAGAACTCGATTGTAGCTTTTTTCTAGAAGAGAAAGTTTCCCATTTTTAGGTTTCTTTCTAGGGATATAACTATTGGAATGATAATTTTTTATCCCTTGATAGCCACTATCTTGTAAGCTATTTGTTTCCGGATGAAAATGAGTTTTACTTTTTTTAAACAAGTTAAAATCGTGGCAACTCCCTTGACCAAAAGCAGTGCAAATAATTTCTCTTGTCTCTTGATTAATTACCAATTTAGTTTTTAGAGTATGACATTTTTTTTGCCTGAATAATAGTTTTTTTGTTTTTTTTGGGGTCGTTCAATAGCTGTTTCTGTGACATCCATTACCACGAATTCTGGATAATCAGAGTCTTTGAGTAGTGCCTTTTTCCCAGGAATACGGAACTTTCCCGTTTTCATTAAAGTTGATTCTATGTCAGTTACAATTCGGCAAATAGTTGATTCAGATACTCCCCAACTTGTCCCAATATGAAAATATGTTCGATATTCTCGCCAATATTCCAAGGCGACTAAAACTTGTTCTTCGACAGTTAGGATGGTGCGACGCCCTCTTCTGTCTTTCTGATTTTCTGACTTGAAGTTCTCCAAGGCGTTAACCATTGCTTTTAAGGTTTCAATCTTAACGCCAAATCTACGTTTAAATTCACAAGGTTTTAAATTTAGATAAGATTGATTTTTCATGATTTATTTATTATGTAATGACCAACAGAGCTTTTTAGCATTTTATCTTGTTTCTAGGAAAACAAGAGTAAGAATAAGTTAGGAGTTTTGATTCAATCAACTAAAGCAAAAGTTTTAATTATATCATAAAATTATTTTGCAAGAGGTCTACTATGTACATTTGTGACAAGTTAAAAAAAAGTGCAAATTGTCAAGGGGGTAGACCAACAAAGGTAACATAGGATGAAACCTTTACCGGGCAAGCAGTTGAGCGATAATTGAACCAGTTATGAGTCGCAAAAAACGAATCAACCGAGATCATGCAAAGAAAAAAATCGTCCCCAAGTAGAAAATGAAGTAATCGCGAATCACCTGGAAGATTTATTAATTCCGGCAATGGCGGCCCAAAAAAGTTTTTATCGGCAACTAAATCTAAGAGATAGAATTCTGACACTACCATTAATGATGGCAGCAATATTAAGTTTATTATGGCGACCCGTAGCAGGAGTAACAGAATTAACCAGATTATTAAATAGAGAGGAATTTTTATGGTGTGAGCCACAAAAGATTAGTCAACAAGCATTATCGCTCAGATTTTTAACTTTGATCGCATTTTTATTTGAAAAAGTATTTAAACAATTACTACCTCATTTTCGACAAAAATGGTTAACAAGAAAATCAAGACCATTACCAGATAGCGTACAATTTGCCTGAAAAAACTTTGAAAATATCTGGATAGCTGACGGCTCAACATTAGAAGCATTGTTTCGTAAACTCGAAATTTTATCAGATGTGCCAATTGGTCAATTAGCCGGAAAAATGGGAGTAATCATAGACCTAGTAACTCATCTTCCCGAAGAAATTTGGTTGGGGGAAAATCCGAAACAAGCAGATACTAATTGGGAGGAAGATTTACTAAAAACAGTTAAGCCTAAAACCTTACTATTATTGGATCGAGGCTTCTATCACTTCGCTTTTTGGTCAAAACTAATCGAGCAAGAAATTGGATTGCTCACTCGAATTAAGAAAGGTGCATCTTATTAAATCGAGCGGGTATTAACCAATACTTATGATGTCAAATACCAGATAATTAAAATAGGTGCAGGCACAAAACAGACACCAGATTTGACTATAATTTTAGTACAAATTAGCTCCAAGACTTCCTGGCGATTTTATCTAAAAACTGTCCGAAAACCCGAAGTATTGCCCCCTATGTAGTAGCAAATTTATATCAAAAACGCTGGCGAATAGAAAACGCATTTTGTACAGTAAATAGACTCCTAAATTTAAGTTATTTATGGACAGGTTTGTCCAACGGAATCCCGATTAAGATTTGGGATATTTGGCTATTTTATGCGGTTTTGGTAGACTTAGGAGATGCCGTTGCGGATGAATTAGGAGTGTCAATGGAACGTGTTTCATTAGAAATGATTTATCGGGGGATGTCTCATTTTTCTGTGGCATATCAAAAAGGATTAGCTTCTGACCTAGTTAAGTATTTTGCCTACGCTAAAAATCAAGATTTAGGGATTGTTGAGCTAGGCATGAAAACCTCATGTCAGGCTAATTATTTCTCCTTTCCATGGAACTCAAAGAAGTCCCTAACAATTTTTTTTCAACAATAAAGGAACAAATGGAGTCATATTTTAATTGGGTTAACAGGTAAAAAATGAGTAAAATTACTCATTAACAATAGTGCTTTTAGCTTAACTTGTGAGTAATGCTCAATTATCGATAAAAGAAACCTAGCTGACGCACCCTACTGAAGTTAATTAGTCCTAGGGTGCGTCAGAAGAGAGTCTCTCAATTATCGATAAAAGAAACCTAGCTGACGCACCTTACTAAGGAATGAGAATTAAATAACTTCCACTCTTGAAAGTTGGATGGGCGTCCCGCCCGTCCAAAAAGGACGGGCGGGACGCCCATCCCACAATAACAATTAAAATTGTAAGTTATTTAATTCGCGCTCCTAAGCCAATTAGTCCTAGGGTGCGTCAGAAGAGAGTCTCTCAATTACCGATAAAAGAACCCTAGCTGACGCACCCTACTGAAGCCAAAACGCCCATGATTCTAATGGGAATTTAACCTTGACAAACGCGCGGGCTTCAGGTTGAGAATTTCAACCTACTTGTTCGATATACTGAGCGAGATCGTCGCGCAGGCGGCTGAGTTCGGCTTCGGTGGTGACGCGCACGCGATCGTCCCTAACCGTAATCAGCACTTTCGCAGCAAAAGGAGTTGGCCAGATATTCGGGTTGCAGAAAACCTCCAAAAATACATCCCCTGCATATCGATATTCCATCGGTTTTTGGGGAGAAGCTTTAGCGCCAGCGGTTTTGGCTGCTACAGCTTTCAAGCTTTCCATCAAAGCTGCAATTTCGCTTTGCAAATCCCGCGCGGCTTGCGGGGAAAAGCTAAAGGAGACAGAACCTTCGACTAAATTCAGTGTCAGCGGAGAAAGAGACATGGGCAATGAAATTTAACATACAATTGTTAATGATAAAAAATATAGTAACCCAAAAGAAGTACATTCCAGCTCAATTGGACTGCGAAACTGGTATTAATTAAAAATTGTCTCAAGAAGCTAGGCTAAATTAATGAATATAAATCTAGTCGCAAGCTAGATTCAGCAATACTTTTAACCTTTTATGACTTGATAAGCTTTAAACTAGAAGCCAGAAAACTTGACGGCTGAGCGAGGATATTTTATGGGTGCCGATAACCGTTCCGAAGTCCGCAAGGTTTTGATAATTACCTTATTGCTAAATTTGCTGGTGATGGCAATTAAAGCAGCCGTGGGATGGCTGACTGGTTCCCTGAGTTTGCTGGCAGATGCTTTGCACAGCGTCACGGACAGCGCTAATAATATTTTAGGATTGGTAACTAATCATTATGCCAATCCGCAGCCCGATCGCGATCATCCCTACGGACACCAAAAATTTGATGCTCTCGGAGCTCTGGGAATTGCTGCTTTTCTGGGAATTGCCTGTTTTGAAATTCTCAGTGGCGCTGTTGAAAGGTTGCTCAAAGGTGGCACAGTTGTCAAAATATCCCCAAATGAATTGTGGATATTACTGCTCGTACTGGGGATCAATATTTTTGTCACTTTTTACGAGCGCAGGGTTGGGAAACGTCTCGGTAGCGCGATTTTAGTGGCTGACGCGCAGCACACGATGAGCGATGTTTGGGTGACAATTATGGTCATCGGCGGCTTGATTGGTGTTTGGCAAGGGCAGGTTTGGAATATACCTCAATTACAATCCCTGGATGTGTTTTTGTCTTTTCCTGTGGCTGTTTTGGTATTTAGCAGCGGTTGGAAGGTTTTAACAGAAAATCTGCCTTGGTTGGTGGATGAAATGGCGATCGCACCGGAAGTTATTCACGCGATCGCGATCGATGTACCGGGGGTTGTTAACTGTCACTCGATCGCCTCCCGTGGCGTTGTAGGGCGTCAAGTATTTATTGATATGCACATGATTGTCGATGCTGTCGATGTAGAAACAGCTCACCGGATTACAGAAGAAGTAGAAGCCCGTTTGGAAGAACGTTTCAGCCCTGTACGCATCTTAATTCACGTTGAGCCGCCGGCTTACCATTCCGACGAAATTAGCTACAATTCTGAAAAATGAAGGCACAACCAGTGATTTTGAGACGGATACACGGATTAATTGAAGAATCGGGAAAGTATTTTTACTTACCGCAATTCCTCCAATTTTTTAAATCCTATCAATCGGGTTAGAGCGATCGCACTTAATTGAGTGGCAGTTTTCCACAGGAAAAGGGGGTTTTTCCACAGAAAAGGGCAAGTTTTCCACAATAGATCGATCGGCTGTCGTCGATTTCTGTCTTTCTATTTGTATAAATTCCAAGTATTTTGAATTTCTGTAGCCATTTCCCCCCGCAAATGCCAAGGTAGCAAAATCTCCACTTTTGAACCGAGAGCTCGCAGCCATCTCAACGGGTAGTGCGGATGGAATTTTTACTTTATTTTATCTGGTTCTAGCCTATCTACTCTCGATCGTAGCGGAAATTCTCCTACTCTGTTTTAGCGGACGATTCTCTTAATTCAGAGAAAGATGAAGAAATGTTTCGAGCGAGTTAGATTTGGGGGAGTGAGTGCGATCGCGCCTGAGTTGGTGAAAAAGCGATCGCCTTCTGGCACAATCAAAATTCAAGCCTCCAAAATCGAGCGATGCAGCCATTTCAAAACTGCATCGATGAGATTCGGATGGTTAGGAGAAATGCGTTTTACATTGTCGCATGGTCGATCGGTGATGATTGCGATCGTGCCTCCAAAAGCACTCAGTGCAGTTAGAAAAGGTTCGCTGAATTCGCGATCGATTTTAGAGTTGTAGAACACCAAAGCAACTCGTTTTTCTAGGTTTCTCAAATTCAGTCGCCAATAGGCTTTGAGCAGTGGCATAGTTGTGGGTGTTCCTTCTTGTCGTGCTGGACAACCTTGCTCTACCATTTGGATGTAGATATCAGTGGCAGGATTATCTGGAGGGTTAAATTCGCTACCATCAATACAAATCAGTTGTACTGCTCGATCGAGTTCTTCATTATGGGAAACCGCAGACTGAAGAACTGACAATTGCTCAACAAGCTTGAGGTGTCGAGCAGTAGAAGAGTTAGCAACCGAGATGTTTTCAAGTGTCTCTAAGTCAGTACAGGATGGTTGAACGCAACAAGCGTCATAAAATTCCGTATAACTCAAGTGATTAGCACAATGCCAAAGCAGTGAATAAGCAATTATATATAAATTACAGTCCGACTTAGCAACTGCATCTTCTACATAATCCTTTAGACCAAAAACTAGCCTTTGTAGTTGTGCTTTGTGAGTAATTTGTTTTAATTGGGCGGCAACACACAATTGAATTTGATTATCTTTTAAATCGACGATTAAATTTACCAACTTCTCAATAATTGATTGTTTTGATAATGCTTCAATTTTAAATAAGATTTCAATACAAATATGGCGTAATATGTTGTCTTTACTTATTTGGATAATTTCAATCATTTTATCGATGACTTCAAAATTAGTTTGTTTGATTTTGGCGATCGCAATTTCTTCGCCTATATATAATTTTCCAGTAAAATGATTTTGCATCAAATTTGCAAAGGTTAATTTTTGGGGATCGCTAATTATTGATACAAACTCAATATATTGTTTTTCCATAAAATAATTATTTATATTTTCTGTATCGTTACTTGTAGTTGAGTTTAACTGTTCGGTTGTATTATAATAATATTCTTCTACTTCATTAGCAATTAATTGGTCTAATTTATTAATACCTTCTACAATAAAGCCTTGGTTTTCCACATAGTCAAATAAAGATTCAATTAATAAATATATAATTGCTGATTCTTGTGAATTATTTAACAAGTCAATGATTGCTATGTTGACTTTTGAAATATCAATATCAAGTCTCTTGACTACACTAATAGCAGGAATAATATTTATGTGATTGTCTCGATTTTGACTTATGAAATTAATCAAAGCATCCAATACTTCTTGATTGTTGACTAAAGCGTTATGATTTAGGCTGAGTTTGTCTAAATGTGAAATAGCTAGCGATTGAATCATAAGATTTTGACTATTTAAAAATGATATTAACTTGCCAATAACCACTTTGTCCAAAATCTGACAATCCATTAAAACATTAATAATCGAAACATTTTGTAATTCGTATTGCTCATCTTCGTTCAATAAAGCATTAACTAAAAAATCCACGGCAATTTGCTTGAATTTATCATTTTTTAAAGCTATTTTTGCTACTTCTATGGCACGTCCCTCATGATCATCTTTTAATAATTTAGGAATTAATACTTTTAAGCATTCATGCTCCGGGTTGATTTTAAATAAAACTTCCAAAAGCCTAGATAGAGATAGTTCGTATAGCTCTAAATCAGTATTATTTATGACGACTTCACTTATAATATCACAGGCTTCTTTGGGAGCGTAATATTTTAAAGATTCTATGATGAATTCCTCATAACCAGGAAACATTAATTTGTATATTATTTTTGTTGGTGTCTTATTATCATCCAAGCAAACGCCATACACCCGTCTAGCAATAAATTCTATTTCGCCAGATTGACACCAGTAAACTATATTTAATGGTAGAAGCTTAAGCCGATACATATTTTTCCATTGATCTTCTTTAAAATTGGTTATTGTGTCGCTCAATTCTTTCTTTAACACTGCTGCAATTTGGGAGTTTTCTAACCATAATATAGCTACTTCTAGCCATTGGATTTCAAAGACTCGATAACGCTCCATGAAAAATTGATAATTATCAATTACTAAAGATGCAAAATATTCCTGGAATGTAGGATGAAAGAATGCGTAAACCGGTTCATCTGTTGCAGCTTCTCGATCTACCAAATTCAGCCAACCGAGATCCCAGGCTAATTTAAAAAGCCTATCGCCCATTTCTTTTTCAATTAAACTCAGCGGCAAGCGAAATCGAGTATCGCTATCCAATCCTGCTATAGACAAACGACCGAGGGCTTGATGTAATTCTTCTCGCAAACCTGGTTGAGTCGCCCAATCAATAACCGGTTGGGATGGTTTCCACTCATAGAAATAGCGGACAAAGTGTTGATATAGTTCGGCTTTGGTTTCTGGTAATTCGACTTGCTTATTTTGGCTGAATATTTGACACAGTAGAGATAAGCGAAGCGGATTTTTTACGAGTTGGCGGATGCGTTCTTTTTGCGGTTGTTGCAGCTTTTTCTGTAACTCCTGTCCCCGTTGAATATTTTTTGCTTCAGCAAACCACTGCTGAATAAAATCATCTACTTGCTCATGTTTAAACTCCTGAGTTTTGTAAGTATCAAAGCCTGTGAGGGGATTGTTGAGACGGGCATCCCAAACATTGGTTCGACAGGTCAATACAACCCGCACATTACCCAACCAATCAGTAAGCTGGTTTCTGATTTCCTCTAAGGACAAACAACTATTCGCCCCTACAGCCATTTCATCAACACCATCAAGTAACAGCCACACCCCACCGTGACGCAACCGTTTTTGTAGAGATGTTTTGTGAGACTTCTCTACATCAATATCAGGATAAACCAAAGCCATAGCTTCCGGTAACCATTCCTGAAGGATATAGTCTTTCAGTGTCTTTCCTTGCAAGCTTGCCAGCGCAATGCAAATCGGCAAATCTTGATTATTTTCCTGAATGTGAGTAGCGATTTTATCTAACAGCGTTGTCTTTCCTGCTCCTGGTTCGCCGACAATAGCAATATGTTTATTTTTTCCAGTAGGGTTTTGTCCAATAACGTCAGTCATGAATTCATCATGTTCGTAAATTCGGGTAACAACTTCCGCTTCTAATTGATGTAACAGTTCCATAGGCACATTGCCACTGCGACGCTGCTGCTGTTTCCGTTCGATTAATCCTAGCGGTACAAAAACATTGATTTCAAATCCCATTTCTGTCGCTCTCCGTCTAAATCGTTGCTCCTCTTGCTGCTCGTGTAACATTTCTTGGCAAACTCGCTGCCAATCAGTACCAATGTTTTGCTGTGGCTCTAGCTCGGAATTCTGCAAGTTTGAGTCATGTACGGTAATAAACTTTATGGGTTCAAATCCTAATGCTTTAAGAATTGAAATAGCATAGTTCCTATCGACTGGATTTCCCTTTAAAAAGCGTTTCACTGTGCTAATACTCACATACGCTTGCCTTTCAAGGTCTTCTTTAGACCAACCTCGTTTGTCTGGATTTAGTGGCTTTTCCAATTCAGCCATCCGTTGACGAACTTTATCCAAACCTGCGCCATCAATCCGAACACTGCGAGATGCCATAGTTTGACTCATTCCTAACAAACAAAGTGGATGAAATTGAGAATTTTGCATCTGTTGCATAGCCCGCCAGGGGTTTAAACCCCTGGCTCATAGCGAAAGTCCTCTAAAAGAGGACTAAATTCTGACTCAAAAAAGCGTTCTTCAGTCCACTTAAGTGGACTTTCGCTATGAGCCGTGGACTTGAGTCCACGGCGGGACAACAGCACAGGCGCAAAATCTCAATCAAAACTATCCCTAGCATAGTCAGCATCAAGTTTCTTGACCAGTTCAGATCAGTTCACTTTTTTCTGAACCGTTTTGCTCTGGAGAAATCCAGTTGACCCCAATAGGCTTGAATCATTAACACTCAAAGGTTCAGCTTATGACAGCCTTTCAACTCAGCCTTTTCCCAGACGAGCCACCTACTCCCATCGACTCCCTTAACAAAAAGAGAAGGGTAAAACTCCCATCCCAACCAACTGTAATTGAGCAATCCTGCACAACCCATAGAGCCGCACAACTGCTGGAGGTATCCACCACAACTCTCTACCGCGCTCGGAAAGAAGGCAAACCTTACGAGAAGGGCGCTTGGACTGCCACCGCTCTTGGTGCAAACGCTTGGACAGTCATCTACAACCCCTTTAATTCCCACTCACCCTAATCTGAAATAAAACTCATGCTATACGCCTTTGACTATGACAATTCTTTGTCTTCATTTCCCCAATTCCAAAGCGGAGAAATTATCAACGAGTTAGAAACGATCGCTATCGATATTCTAGAGATGATTTTAGGCGATCGCTTCCGTTACTGTCCCCAAGTTCCCCTAGAAATCATCTGTTCTCGTCGAGAAACTTTCACCCGTCTTCCCATTGAACTTTGGAAATTTTGGGTGAGTTCCAGAGTCGATATCGCCTTGATGGAACGCGGTTATTGTGCTAGTCGCAAAGCCAAACTGGTGATAGAATGTCAATCTCATTGGCACGATCGCCCAGAGGTGCAGGTGCGCGATCGCAAAAAAGCCCGACTCCTTGCATCTGTTGGCGTTCCCTTAGTATACCTGCGACAAATCGATCGAGATCGACGCTTCTATCGTTTCTACACTCCCAATGGACAAAAAGAAGTCTTCTACAACTCAATTACCCAACAAGGACGGACAGAACTGGAAGCATTTTTGCAACACTATTCAACACAGTTGACAGTTGACAGTTGACTCTTTGACTATAAACTTTCTGTGTAAGTCCTGTAATTAACACAGGACTTACAGACGGCATCTATCCAAATCGAAAATCAATAATCGACAATAGTATTACTCCCACTCGATCGTTCCCGGCGGCTTAGAAGTAATATCGTATTTTTTGCTCTGATCTACTGAATACCTTGTACCACATATAGATGGAATATGCTGGATGATTACAAATACCGATCGCAACTAGGACAACGATACAACATGGGTGGGAGGTGTGCGGACAAGCTGTAGTTTCTAAAATCTTAAAATTTGTGCATTTCGGACATTCTTTAAATATAACTTAGTGGCATAATTATCTATCTTTAGCCCTGGTCGCATTAATACCTTTATAACCGGGTTTTTTACCGTTGTTAAAGGCTAATTATGCCGTTTGTTTGTCCATCAAACCGAGTTTCTGGAAACCCGTGCGTCCAGGAGTATATCTTCCTATACAATGGTGACTTAATTCCGAATTGTGGTATATTTTCTGGGCGCGGGGATTTTGTAGGACAATGTTCGATATGAAACGTTTAAAATTAAAATCAATGCTGGCGGCGGCGATCGCGATCGCCCTTTGTTTAATTGCGATCGCCAGCTACGCCCAAGCGAACAAGACTTTAACACTCGCGACTTCCCCAGACTACCCGCCCTATGAATTTAAAGATACGGCTGTTAGCGGCAACGAAATTATCGGTTTTGACATCGATATTGCCAAATATATTACTAAAAAATTGGGTTACGAGCTGAAAGTAATTGGCATGGATTTTAACGGCTTAATTCCCGCTTTGCAGGCGGGAAGAGCCGATTTTGTGATGGCTGGAATGACTCCCACAGCAGAAAGGAAAAAAAATGTAGATTTTTCTGACCTTTACTACGAAGCTCAAAATACAATTGTCGCCAATAAAGGCAGCAATTTGACCAAAGCTGAAGATTTAGCCGGAAAAAAAGTAGGCGTTCAACTCGGAAGCATTCAGCAGGAAGCTGTGAAAAAAATGCCCGGTGTGCAACTGGCTGCTCTCAATAGGATTCCTGATATCATTCAAGAAATTAAATCGAACCGCATCGCCGCAGGAGTGATCGAGGATACTGTCGCTACGGGTTATGCCGCAGCGAACCCGGACTTGGAATTTAACACAATTCCGAATACTGAAGAAAGCGGTTCGGCGATCGCCTTTCCGAAAGGTTCGAGATTAGTTCCAGAATTCAACCGAGTCCTCCAACAAATGAAAGCCAGCGGTCAAATTAAGGAACTAGCTACTAAGTGGTTTTCTCGACCGATTCCGCAAGAAACTGCTCAAGCAAATCAGCCTGCGGTAGCCTCCAAGTTCGGGTTAGATTTTGGCAAAATCTTGCCGAGTTTGCCTTATATTTTGTCCGGGATTTGGGTAACGCTAACTTTTACCTTGCTGTCGGCATTTCTCGGATTTATCTGGGGAATTGTGCTGTCTCTGTTTAAGATTTCTAGCATTAAACCGCTGTTTTGGTTTGCCACTGCTTATACCTCAATTTTTCGAGGAACACCGCTAATTTTGCAGTTGACTTTAGTTTATTTTGCAACGCCGCAGCTTACGGGCTATAATATATCGGCGCTGCAAGCTGGCGTGATTACTTTTTTCTTGAATTCTGGGGCTTATATTTCCGAAACAATCCGCGCGGGAATTCAAGCCGTAGATAAAGGTCAAAAAGAAGCCGCAGAATCCCTTGGCGTTCCCTACAAACTGATGATGGGCGATATTATCTTGCCGCAAGCGTTGAAAAATATTTTGCCTGCATTGGTGAATGAAAGTATTGCTTTGCTGAAGGATTCAGCTTTAGTTTCAGTAATTGGCGTAGAAGACTTGCTGCGCCGCGCTACAATTGTGGGAGCAGAAAAGTATATTTACTTTGAACCTTTGATATTTGTCGGCGCAATTTATTATTTGATGGTGCTTAGTTTAACTTGGGGGGCCAATGTACTCGAACGTAGACTCCAAAGTAGCAGTTAAGGTCGATCGCCTGTATAAATCTTTTGGCAATCTCAAGGTTTTGCGCGAGATAACTACTGAGATTCATAAAGGAGAAGTGATTGCCATTATCGGCCCTTCGGGGTGCGGCAAGTCTACTTTTTTGCGGTGTTTGAATTTACTAGAAATTCCGACTTCGGGACACATATACATTGACGGAGTGGATATTACTTTGCCGAAGGCAGATATTATGAAAATCCGCCAGAAAGTAGGGATGGTTTTTCAGCATTTCCACTTGTTCCCGCACATGACTGTGCTGCAAAATGTGATCTATGCGCCTGTAAAGGTGAAGCAAATTGCTAAGGATGAGGCGCGTCTGAAGGGGTTAGAATTGCTGGAAAAAGTGGGTTTGTCAGATAAGGCCCAGGTTTATCCTTCTAAGCTTTCGGGGGGACAAAAACAGCGTGTGGCGATCGCCCGCTGTTTGGCTATGGAACCGGAAATTTTGTTGATGGACGAACCGACTTCTGCACTCGATCCAGAAATGGTTAAAGAAGTGTTAGATGTGATGAAAGCTTTGACAAAAACGGGAATTACGATGGCGATTGTAACTCACGAAATGGGTTTTGCGCGGGAAGTCGCCCACCGGATATTGTTTTTGGATGGCGGAAAGGTGGCGGAAGATGTGCCGCCCCAGGAGTTTTTTAGTAACCCTCAGTGCGATCGCGCCAAGCAATTTCTGGAAAAAATGCTTTAATCTGATATCGCATCCGCAATTAAACAGGTTTGTAGTTCGATCGCACATAATCTCACATTCTCAGCCCCGCACCCTACAATCACGACAATATTTAGTTTTAAATTCACCTTTTTTTAATGTTTTTTACTGTGCCGATCGCGCTGGCGATCGAGTTTAGCTAAAAATGCACCCGAAACATCCGCCAGAATGCTAATTATCCGATACAAAGCCACGGCACCCAGAATTATACCCGTAGAAAAGCGATCGGACAACAGGGCGATCGCCGTTGCTTCAAATACTCCCATTCCCCCCGGTGCTCCCGGTACGACTAAACCGACAACAAACGCAAAACAAAAAGCACCGAACAAGTTGGGAATATTGCTAAATTCCACCGGAGTTAAAGCCGTTACAGTTAGCAAAAAACCGCCGCCCCGCAATCCGATAAAACACATTTGTCCGATTAACGGCACTAAAGGATAGCGTTTAATTGGCAAATTAATTTTGCGGCGGGACTTGACAGGCAATCTTTTTTTAGCTAGATTGGAGGTAGACTCTACACGAAAATTCAGTTCCTCGCCCGCAGCCTCCTCAGCCTGGGAATTTTCCCCATTATTCTTGGATAACTTCAACCGCTCTACAAACAGAACGATCGGATTTAAAATTCGGGGATGAATCGCCGTTAAAATAGCAGCACAACCGACAATCCGCAACCACCAATTGAATTGGTCAAAACAAATCAACCCAATCAAAACGCCCGCAGAAGCCATCAGCAGCGGTTCCAGCAACACGCTGAGAGTAGCAGCTTTCGGGAAAATCCCTGCCTTTTTGGCGTCCAATATTCGACCCCAAAAATGCCAAATATTCCCCGGTAAATACTTGGCAATATTAGTTTTGAGAAAAACTTGAATCGCCCAGGCGGCAGTTACAGGTTGGCGGAATTCCCGCAAAATCAACATCCACACCCAGCCGACAAAAATTAGAGAAAATAAAGTGACGCCAAGGGCGATCGCCAGCAACGGAAAACTTTCGGCTCGAATTTGGATATTCGCGACTTCTCGCCAGTGAGTTAAAAAAGCTTTGGCAATAAATAAAAACGTCCCGCCCAAAATCAAATAGCGCAAATAAGGCTTTAAATGCGACTTCGCGATGTTGAAAAAATTCTGAATTCGATGCAAGTGTTGTTTTCCCATTTTCTGATCCCGATTTTGAATTTGGGATTAAGTTATACTGTTTTAGATTTTATATTTTAGAGCGGCTAAGGCCGAATTGTGGTTGATTTACACGGCATGATATGACGGAATAAATCTGTTTAACCTGAGATGTTGCATCCTTGTCAAGAACGGGCAAGATGCCCGTTCCACAATAACTCAACATTCTTGTGGAACAGGCATCTTGCCTGTTCCTAAACGGGCAAGATGCCCGTTCCACAATAACTCAACATTCTTGTGGAACAGGCATCTTGCCTGTTCCTAAACAAGTAATTGAGAATGGTGCAATATCTCAGTTTAACCTAACCTATGCACACATCTACAGACTGTGCGTAATGCCCGCCTTACAGACTATTTAGGGCGTTTTTAACCACAAACTTAAATTTAAAATCTAAAATTTAGATCGATATACCTCGCTAGGAGTACATTTCTATGTCCGGCCCGAGCCCTGACGGTTTTTCCTATCTTTTAGATGATAGCCCCAACAGTTTCGCCTTGACTCCGGGCTTTTTGACTCCTTATCCTAACGGACTTTTTGCCCTCGGCGGCAACGATTTTATTGTCGGTTCGTCGGATGCCGAAATAATTAGCGGTGATAATGGTAACGATCGCATTCTCGGCGGTGGCAATTCCGATACGCTGTTAGGTGGTGCGGGCAACGATTTGCTTAACGGTGGTGCCGGCGCAGACTTCCTGTTTGGCGATGCTGGCAGCGATACCTTGCAGGGAGGTAAGGGAGATGACGTGCTCAACGGCGGCGACGGCAGCGACGTTTTAGTGGGCGATGCGGGTAAAGATACGCTGACAGGGGGTTTGGGCCCAGATACCTTTGTCCTCCGCAGCAACTCCGCAGTCTCCGATCCGGCTGCTGCAGACGTGATTACTGACTTTAACAGTTTTGTGGATTCGATCGGACTGACTGACAATCTTACCGAAGCTGACTTGATTCTCGAAGAAATATCGATCGCCCCCGGTATTTCCAATACATTAATTAAAATTCGCCAATCCAATGCTATTTTAGGCTTGGTAGCCAACGCATCTCCACAAGACCTCGCCAATACATTCATCTCTGCAACTACCGTATTGGGCAACCAACTGGATCAAGCTCGCGATTTAGGCGTTTTGGGCGGCACTCAAACGATCGCAGACTCGCTTAGCAACGCCCGGCCAGACGGCCTTTACCGCTTTACTTTGCCTGCAACTAGCGACTTTAAATTAACTGTCAGCGGTTTGACGGCAGATGTTGATGTTGCTCTAATTAAAGATATTAACGGCGACAATTCTATTGACTTTACCGATATTATTGCTTCTTCTCAACAACCGAATTTATCGCCGGAAGCGATCGACATCAACGGTTTAGCCGCAGGAACTTACTTTATCCGAGTTTATCAATACCAAGGCAGTACAAATTTCTCCCTCAATCTGTCTGCAACCCCTGCAACTGTTTCTGATAACAATGCGAGCAACTTGCAGGGTTTTGACTCTCGTTTTGGGTTCGGTTTGGTGAATGCAGCGGCGGCAGTTGCTAAAGCTCAAGGTACTGCAACTTTTCCTGATGTTCCCGATTTGGGCGGCGACGAGTGGGGCAGAGATTTAATTAAAGCTCCAGAGGTTTGGGCCCAGGGATTGACTGGAGACGGAATTGTGGTGGCAGTTATCGACAGCGGAGTTGACTACAATCACCCGGATTTGACGGGGAATATTTGGAGCAATGTCGGGGAAACTGGTGTTGATGCGATCGGTCGCAATAAAGCTAGCAACGGGGTTGATGATGACAACAATGGCTTTGTTGACGATTTCCGAGGGTGGGATTTTGTCAACAACGATAATGACCCGATGGATGATAACAATCACGGCACTCATATATCGGGTTTAGTTGCTGCGAAAAAAGATGGGGTTGGGATTACTGGAACGGCTCCGACTGCGAAGATTATGCCTGTAAAAATACTTGATGGGGCAGGGGTGGGTAAAATTCGGGATGAAATTAATGCGATTAATTATGCGGTGGCAAATGGAGCAAAGATAATAAATGTGAGTTTGGGCGGCTTACAGTTAAATGCTCAAGAATTGGATGCGATTCGAGCAGCCGAAGCTCAAGGCGCGATCGTGATTTCGGCTGCGGGAAATGATGCTCGTCCACAAGTAGATTATCCGGCTCGGTTTGCCAATGAGGTAGGAATTGCTGTCGGTGGTGTTACCCGAAATGGCTTGTTTGGGGAGTATTCTAACCGGGCGGGTTCGCAGGCAATTAATTATTTTGTTGCTCCGGGTGGCGACGGTGGTAGGGCGGATTCTGGTGATGTTTATTCAACTGTGGCGCTTTCTCAACCGGGGATTCCCTATCGATATTTTTCCGGTACTTCAATGGGAGTGCCACAAGTATCCGGCGTGGTAGCTTTGATGTTGCAAGCTAATCCGAATCTGACTCCTGCTGATATTAAGAGGATTCTTGCGGAAACTGCGAATCGAGCTGTTTGAATTAATTGATAATTGGTAATTGGTAATTGGGAATCGGTAATGGGATTGACATACTTTTACCAGATTTCGTAGGGGCGGGTTTCACCAACAATATCAAATTTCTACTAACAATTTACATAAACCCGCCCCCACACAACTAACAATCTACATCCACATTGATTTGTATTGAATGCGAAAAATGTACCAGGGGTTTACCGTGGGATAGGGGCGGGTTTTATAGATTGTTAATTAACCTAAATATTGTTGGTGAAACCCCCCCCTACAAGCCCAATTAAAAATTGGCGGCGTAAGTTAAGTCAAATTGGCGGCACAGGGTGATGCAGCAGTAGCTTGGTCGATCGAATACTAACTCGTAATTCATCTGGCCGTCTATTTTGGTGATCGGCTGCTTTAAGGGGATGCCCTGAATGTCGTATTGACGGCGTTCTAAGGCACTCCAGTCGATAATTTTGAAGTCGATTTGGTTCTGTAACTCACTTGCGATCAGATATAGGTGCATCTTGTCTTGAACTTTCCCAGTCAGGGGAACTTTTATTAACACTGACTGGGTGACGAGGGGTTTTTGGTCGTTGGGATGCTTCTGGGTGTGGCAGCTTTTGAATTCTATATCGTAAGGTTCTACCTTGAATTTCTCTCCACTGGCGATCGCAGATGAGTGCAAATCTTTCAGGCACTTTTCTAGGTGAGGAATCAGCCCTAAGTCTGGATCGCACAGCAGTTTACGAATGTTGGAGGTTTCAGTGACTGTCATTGGAGATTTTTGATGTTATTTTTTTATTCTTAACTTTTAGCTTACCACTAAAAGCAAACCTATCGAACTCTCCTTGCGACATACTTTCAAAAATGCCGTTTATGGCCAGTATGTCGCAGTGAATAAGACATTTTTGGGCCACAAACCCGTGTTTTTTGCCTTAATGTTTGAGATTATTTCTTGGTAATTTTCCACAGATTAAGCTCGACATTAGTGTCAGCCGGATCTATTTGATAGTTTTGTTGCTGAATTGCCGATCGCAAAGTAGAGGACGGTCTGTATAAAAACAACTCACTGAAACCGCCGGGAATTTGCGGGGGTTGGGGTTTTTTCTTTGCCAATTCTCGATTTTTGTAGCAAGAAGTGTAACAGCGGGGTTCTATTAGCAGTTTTACTTTGGGTTCTAGGTAATAACTTAAAGGCATGATATATGCAATATTGGCATCGCTGATAAATAGGGGATTGCTGGCTTGATTGACAGTTGCGGCTACTTCCAAGGCACGCAACCAACCGCTGCCTTTATTCCACCAAATATCTGCTTGAGAACTAACTCCACCGGATATAATACCTGCGAAAAAAACTCCCACTATAACTATTTTCCACAGTTTTTGCTGTTTTAATTTCTCCAAATTGCTACTGATTTTCGCAGACAGCAGGTAAGCCACTGCTATCTGAATTCCCACATAACAAGGAACTAAATATCGCGGATTTGCCGATCGCCTTCCACCCTTGATTATATCAGGCACTGCTAAAAACAAAGCAGTTGTTGCAATTAATAACAATACAATCAACCACACTCGCTTTGGTGTTTGTCGGCATAGATAATAAAGGGCATAGCCGACTAAAGCTAGAATCATGATACCAACTGGAATTAGCAAGGCGAGTTGTGTGGCGTTGGCAGTTCCATCAATGCCAATATCAAAAAATGCTATGGTGATGGAACCAACCCATCTGCTGACTAATCTTAAGAAATTTGTTTGTTCTGCCCATATTGTTGTGCTTCTAACTTGATTGAAATTTTCTACAGTATTTACCAGGGAAGGCATGAAGCATATCAAAGCGATTAAAGATGCTACATAATAGGAAATAAATGTTTTCACATCGCGCCAGTTGGCAATAACTGCGACGTAGATTGCGTGGGCTGCAGCGACGCAGACAAATAACAAGTGGGTGTACAATCCCAGTGTTGCTGTGGCTGCATAAAGCGCCCAGGAAAGAACAAGGGCGACAGGATTTTGATTTTCGTCAGGGCGTGTTGCTCGCAGCAAGGCGGCAGTGGATAAAATAGTAGTTACTGTCCACAAACTGTACTGTCTTGCTTCTTGGGCAAATAGGATGTGGTAGGGAGAAATTGCGAAAATTGCGATCGCCATCCATGCTACTGCTGAAGATTCAAATAACTCCCAAGCCAGCCAATAAATTGCGGGAAATACTAGCAGGCTAATCACGGCTGCCAAACTTCTCATTGCTGCAACGGAAGTGCCGAACCATTGCGCCCAATATCGCGCTAATACGTAATACAGCGGCGGGTGGTGGGGGTCTTCTGTTGCTAAAGAATTCAGGGTATCCCTTAAGGTTTTTTCGGAATTTATCTGCTGATATTTTTGTAAATCCGCAGGCGAGGTTATTTTCTGGTACGAAATTTCTTTGATTATTTCGGCTTCGGTGTAGCCAGAAACTCTCAAAGAAGTATATGTTTCGTCGATCCAGTAAAATTTGCGATCGAGATTGGCGAACCGAAATAAAACACCTATGACTAATACGGATATAATTAAAAATTTCAGCCAATTTCGGGGAACATTAAAACGCATTTTTCCAACACCACTTCATTTTTTTAGCAATTTTCTCAAAATTATATCTTGATTTTTTAGAGTGTAAAGAGTTGGTATTTCATAACGAGTATTTTTTTTTATTTCTGTTGTGAATTCTCGGGAAATACCATACAAAAAAATCTCGTTAAAATTTGGTGGGATTTTCACAATTTTAGGTGGCAATACTAAAAAATTAGCTGGGGAATTGATTAAGTAACTCAAACCGAGTAAGTTGCCGATCGTATCTACACTATACACCCACAAGTCTGTTATGAGTAATGGCCGAGAAGCTGAGTTTACCGTGCGGGCGATCGGGATGTTAATATAAGAGCGGTCTTTATTCCACCAAGAGTCTGCTGGCAAATAGATGCAGCAGGATATAATTCCAATAGAGAGCAAAGCAGCCAGAGCCAGCCTCCACAGCTTTTGCAACTGCATTGTAACTTGAGGAGATGTCATTTTTACCGCCAAAAAATAGGCAACAGCTATCTGCATTCCTAAATAACAGGGAATCATGTAGCGGGTGTTGATCGATCGCATTCCGCCCCAGATTAAATCCGCTGGCAGGAAAATGGCTACTGTCACGCACGTTAATGTCATAACAAACAACCAAACACGTCTTTCTGTCTGACTCAGCAGCAAATAAAAAGAATATCCGACAATTATTAAAATCATTAAAATAACTGGGAGAGTCAATAGGAAATATAATCGTGGTAAATCCGAGTACAATCCTACATCCAAAAATTGCCTAGTAATGTTTAACACCCAATTTCCACCTAATTTGGAAAGCGGAATTTTTAAAGACTGCCATGCTGTTTTGTTACTGACATTTTGCGAATTGATCAAATAAACTACAGTCCAAGGAGATAAGGCTATAAATCCTGCGCTTGCTGCTAGGAAATAGCCAATTACAGTCTTATTAAATCGCATATTTTCCGAGATGGCTACATAAATTCCATGCCCTAACAGCACCAGTGCAAATAATAGGTGAGAATAAAATCCCAGTGCTACTGTTACCGCATAAATTGCCCAACTGCTGTTAGTTTTTAGCCGCATTGCCCGCAGCAAAGCAGCGCTAGACAGCAAAATTATTAATACAAACAAGCTGTACGGTCGAGCTTCTTGAGCGTAAACTATTTGAAAAGGCGATACAGCTAGTAATGAAACTGCCAACCAAGCTGTCAGCGAGGAATCAAATAATTCTAAGCACAGCCAATACATACAAGGCAATGCGAGCAAACTAAAAACAGCCGACATACTTCTAGTTACAGCCACTGAATCGCCGAACAGTTGCACCCAAAATCTCGTCGCTACAAAATACAGCGGAGCGAGTTGGGGTTCTTCTAAAGCTAATCCTTTTACGGTATCTACGACGGTTTTTTCTGAATTTATCCGTTGATATTTTTGTAAAAATTTAATGTCCCGACTTTCACCGTCAACTACTTGCTGAATAAACTCAGATTCTGTATATCCAGATAACCGCAGGGATGTGTAACTTTCATCTATCCAGTAAACTTTCTTTCCTAGGTTTGCGAAGCGAAAGAATATGCCGAGGACTAATACAACTATAATTAAAAATCGCAACCACTTGTCAACTGAAGGGTTGTGAGAATTTAGTCGATCGCGATCTTTAGTAGATTCCATTTTATAACTAGCTAATCTCGCACAAATTTTTTCTGTCACCCCACCCGTAAGGTGCGCTGGGCGCACCCTACTAACTTAACAGCCAGAGAGAGGACTGAAGTCCTCCCTACAAACAAAGGAATGATTAATCATCCACTCCTTCAATCGGCGCAAAACCCTGCCGCTGAATATTTTCGGTTATGGTTCGCGGTTCGAGGAATTGTAGCAAATAATCCGGGCCACCCGCTTTAGAACCAACTCCCGAAAGTTTGAATCCTCCGAAGGGTTGGCGCGATACCACAGCGCCGGTAATTCCGCGATTGATGTACAGGTTTCCGACTTCAAAATCGGACGCGGCTCGATCGATATGCGAAGGCGTGCGAGAATACAATCCGCCGGTTAAAGCAAAATTCGTGCCGTTAGCAATCGCAATCGCTTCGCTGAAATTACGAGCCCGAATCACCGACAAAACTGGGCCGAAAATTTCTTCTTGGGCGATAGTTGCTGTCGGCGATACTTCCGTAACAATGACTGGGCCGACAAAATAACCGGTTTCCGGTGCCGGCATTTCTAAAGCTATTTTAGCTTCGGCGCGACCTTTTTCGATGTATTCGCGGATGCGCGAATGGGCATTTGCATCGATCACGGGGCCGACTTGAGTGCCGGGATTTTCTGCTGGGCCGACATTGAGCGATCGCGTCGCTTCTACCAATCTTGCCACAAAATTATCGTACACTGATTCGACCACAATTACTCGCGAACAAGCGGAACATTTTTGGCCACTGTAGCCAAATGCCGAATAAACTACGCCTGCAACTGCTTGATCTAAATCCGCACTTTCATCGACAATAATTGCATTTTTGCCGCCCATTTCCGCAATTACTCGCTTCAGGTGTTTTTGTCCCGGCTGCAAAATCGCAGCATCGGCATAAATCTGACAGCCAACTTCCTGAGAACCGGTGAAAGTAATCATGTGAACATCAGGATGTTTCACCATGTAAGCACCGACGGTTGAACCTTTGCAAGGCACGTATTGAAATACGCCTTTGGGGATGCCGGCTTCTAGCAATATTTCCGCTATTTTCGCTGCAATTACTGAGGAAACTTCCGCAGGTTTAAGCAAAGTACAATTACCAGCAACCAGGGATGCAACTGTCATGCCGACGGGAATTGCGAGGGGGAAATTCCAAGGTGAAATGATTAAAGAAATGCCGCGTGGCTGATAGCTATAACGGTTAGTTTCTCCGGGGATGTCGTAATCTTTCCCTTGTTCTAACCGTTCCATTTCGTCGGCGTAGTAGCGGCAAAAATCAATAGCTTCGGAGACTTCGGCATCGCATTCTCTGACGGGTTTGCCGACTTCAAACACCATCCAAGCTGATAGTTCGTGCCGCCGCTGTTCCATCAATTCTGCGGCTTTGCGGAGGACGCCTGCCCGCTGGCGGACGGGGGTTTTTCGCCAACCGGTGAAGGCTGCTTTTGCTGCTTCAAGGGCTTGTTTGGCCTGTTCTTCGGAAAGCAATCCGATGGTGCCGACTACTTCTGTGGGATTGGAAGGGTTGAGTGAGTTAACGGTTGCTTCAGTATTTTGGTATTCGCCATTGATTAGGGGTAAATAGGTTTTACCTAAGTTGGCGCGCACTGATTTGATTGCTGTTTCTGCTTGTTGCCGCAATTTGGTATTGGCGTAGTCGGTATCGGCAACGTTGGGAAATACTTTGCTGTAAACTAGCTGGTCATTTCCGTTAGCAACTGGTGCGGCTAACAATTGTTCGATCGGCATTTCTTCGGAACTTTGCCGGATGAAAGAACTGTTGGCGGTATTTTCCAGCAAACGGCGGATCAAATAAGCCATTCCCGGCAACAAATCGCCGTAGGGACAGTAGACTCGCACGCGATAACCCCGATCGACCAAAAGCTTAGCCAATTTGTCGCCCATGCCATACAGCACTTGCATTTCAAAGCGGCGGCGCGGTATATTGAGAGTTTCGGCAATGGCGATCGCCCTCGCTTGCGATCGGACATTATGACTGCCAATAGCTGCATACAAATATTCGTGATTTTCTAGCAGCAACTGCGTCATCTGCTCGAAATTTGCATCGGTAGTAACTTTGTCATTGTAGACCGGCTGTGGCCAATCTTTCTGCATTGCTTTGATAGTTTCCTGATCCCAGTAAGCGCCTTTTACCAGCCGCACTGTTACCGGATTTCCTCGTTTTTTTGCCCACGCAATAAGACCTTGCAAATCTTGGGCACTGTCGCGCAAATATGCTTGCAATGTAATTCCGATATCCGTGCGACTGCGAAACTCTTCCTCTAACAATAAGTCTTTGAGAATGCTCAGAGTCAAACTCTTGTAAGCATACTGTTCCATATCGAAATGAACCGCCGCGCCCAACTCCTTCGCGCGACTCAGTAAAATGCGAATTCTCTCGCTTACTTTCTCCTCACTACCTTTAGCATCCAAAGGGTCAAACTGAGAATAAAAAGCCGTTAACTTTACCGATACTTGCACTCGCGGCAAAGTTTCGCCGTCAGCTTTGTCAATTGCATCTACCTGCGGCCAATTCTTCGCTGCATTGGCGAGTTCAGCCATCAATTCCAAATAGCGGTTAAGATAAATTTCCGCCTCAGTTTCAGTGATGACAGCTTCCCCCAAAAGGTCAACTGTAAAACCCATTTTATCTTTGCGAAGTCGCTCTAAAGTTTTAACTACCTGCTTGATATTTTCCCCAGAAATATACTTGTGCGCCAAAGTTTCCACTGCAGGCGCAACCGTCGTCGCAGCCAATTGTCCAGGAATCGAATCAGCGTTAGTAAAATTGAGTAATTTTTTCAAAGCTTCGGGCAATTCTACCTCTTGGGCGGTCAGGTATTCTTGCAGGTGGCGGGCAATTTCCGGCTTGCTGCGGAGTGCCGGCAAACAGTCAATGAATCGAAACAATTGCACCCGCAGTCCGGGGCTAGCCATCGCCCAATCCATTAGTTTGTCGTCCCAGCGCATTTGGTCTTGGAGTTGACCGAAAAAAGAGCGCTTTTTGTCTTGAGTTGCCTTCAGGATTTCTTTGGCAATTTCTTGGGTTTTTGCTTCGTAGATGCTTGGAGATATTTGTGCAACCATTGGTAATTAGTAATGGGTAATTTGTAATTGGCAACCAGGGCGGGTTTATGTATTGTGTAACTACCCCCTGATACAATTATAGTTGCTATTTGACTTCAATTTTAACTTGGTAGTTTGCTTGGCGATCGCCTGAAATTTCAATAGTATAATCGCCGCTACTGGCTAGTTGACCTTGCCACTGACCTGTGCTATCAGTAGTACCTAAATTTTCACCGTTAGGAGCAATAATTGCGGCGCTAACTTGACCTTCTTGAACATTAATTGTCATGCTTTGGCCGCTATTGCACTCCAGCAAGTAGCGCCTGGATATGTTGGCTCGCAAACTATTGCTCAGAGTAGTTCCCGTAGCACCAGCTTGAAAGTAAACTCGCTCGGTTACAGGGGTTTCAACCGCAGCGGGAGTTGGAGTTGGAGAAGGCAACGGCAAAGGAGAAGGCAACGGCGAAGCAAGTTGCGGAACACCAGACAGAGAGGGGATTTGAGTGGGACGGGGCGACGGAGGGAATGTGGCGGGCAGTCCATTTCCAGGGGCTGGGGGAAGTCCGGGCCTGCGGTTGGCGGGCGCTGCTGCGACAGGCGGAGGGCTTTCGGGGAGGGGTACGTCAGCGGGTAGTTTGATTTGAAGGTTCGCTCTTTCCTGATACATTCTCCACGCTAGCAAACTGCCGAGACTAAGGACGGAACCGACTAAGATTCCGCTGAGAAAAACTGCTAAGATTTGCCACGAGCGAGCTGGTTTGGGATCGGGGTTGGCAGTTGGAATTGTTGGAGGCGGATAACTTGCAAGTTGTGTTGTTTCCGGCGTGCTATCGGCGGCAATTGGAATTGTTTCGGCGGCGTCGATTGGCGCTGAAATATCTTCGGGGGCGACAATTTCTGCGGGAGTTTCTGCTGATGCGGAAGTTGAATCAGCCCTGGCAATTTCACTGCGATCGAACTCATCGCTGGCAGGGGAAATTATTTCCGGTTGCTGAGTCAAAATTTGTTTTTTTTCCTGTTCGTCGCTCATGGGGCTAAATTTATTTTACAAAGACCGCTTTTAGACATTTTACGTTACCGGTGCGATCGCCTGCACTGAAATTATCTAGCAGAAGGAAGAAGGCACGACACGGATTTTGACACGGATACACGGATTAATTATCGAGTGTTAGGCAAAATTTAGAATGAAGATTGTTAATCTGGATACAAACCTGCCATGATATTAGTCTATTTTATAGCGTTCAATATTATAGCGCTCTTTTTTTTTACTGATAAGAATAAACAAGTGAATTGAGTTCCTATAAAGCTAAGGCTAATGCGGGGTTGGCACATCGAAATCGTTAAACGATATAACATTATAAGATGTGCCTGCTAAAGCTCTGACTAGCTTTTGGTCGAGAGTTAGCAAAGGCGCGTCAACTTGCTGTGAAAGAGCAACGTAACTGCCATCATAAGCAGAAATTCCATAATTTAATGCGATATTTGTTGCATCTAAAATCAGTTCAGCAGTAGATACTGCACGCAAGGATAAAGCTCTAAGATTAGCTAAATCTGTTGGAACATCGGCAGCAGCGTAAAGTCCAGCACGGACATACTTCCAGATAATATTTGCACACTCAATATAAAACAGATCGGGTACAAATATTTCAGTGTGTGGAATTTCAAGATGGGTAAACAATAGAACGACTTTAGATGACAGCGGATCGGGGATAAATTGCTTAATTCCCACGCTAGCATCGACTACGCACCTCACAGGATGGGTCATCTGTCGCGATCCTCTCTAATTAAAGCGGTACTATCTAATATCATCCCCATATTCGGCGGACGAGACTCGCGACGACGGCTGATTTCTGCCAATAGTTCTGTTACAGACTTTTTACGTTTTCCTGAGAGGGGTTTTGTCTCTGTTGACAACTCGGCTTCTAAAATGGCGATCGCAAACGCGCTAATCGAGCGGTTTTGAGCCGCGGCTAACTCTTGCAGTCTCGCGTACAATTCCTCTGGTATATTTTCTATTTGCAGGGTAGCCATCTGTTAAACTCCTAGCATAGTTTGGCTAAATATTAGCATAGGGAGGCGGGTTTAGGGGGTATATTGCGATTTACTGTTGGGTGGGGGCGGGTTTATGATATTGTTCGTTACAGGCGAGTATTGTTGGTGAACCCGCCCCTACAAATTCCTGATTCACGATTCCCGATTCCCCATTCCTCATTACCGATTCCCAATTAGTAATTATTAGGCAAAGACTGCCAAAAAGGCCGCTCTTCTGGCTTCCTCACAGTATTCGTCGCCGACTGCACGTTTCCTTTCAATTCTTGATAATACCTGTCATCCAGGAAACTAACGCTGACGCCAGCAGGAAGCAGCAGTTGGCGCAATCTTTCTTGAGTGTAATCTACACCGTCAATCATTGGCCCGCGCGGATTTGAAACTAACAACTTGCCATTAACTGGCACCGAATTGACCATATTTGGCCACCAAGCATAACCGCTGTAGCCAAACATCACCGGAACTTGAATAATTTGGTCGTCTCCGAGTAAAAACTCTCTTTTCAACTTCTCTATAATCGGATTAAGTTTCTGATTTTGCAAATAGAGATTGTGTTGAATTAAAGCACGGTTTTTCAAGGCGGCGCTGACAGTTGTTTGAGTGCTTAAACCACGATTCATCGTCACATCGCCGTAACCTCTTCCCTCCAATTCTTCCAACAGCTTAACTCCGGCTTCGGGACTGGCGATCGCCATTACATATTGTCCGGGAGTTTGAGTGGGAATAAAATTGATAATTTCATCGACTTGGCGAGTCAAAAGCCAAGAAGTATCAATATCCACTGGTGGCCCTTGAATTCTCTGAGCTTGAATAAAATCAAGTACCTCTGGATTAAAACCAGCATTTCCCGAATTCCCGTAATAAACTCGACCCATTGGGTGTCCGGGAATCGGCGGTGTCACCTGCAAATTACCGTATCCGTCAGACCACTGACTTACAGGGTCTAAAGAACGAGGATTGCCAATTTTTACTACTTTCAAATCCCGGTCTTGAGTTGATTTAACAGGCGGGTTTTTCTCTGGTTCGCTATTGCTTTTGAGGGCGACATTAAACTGGCGTATCTCCGATTTTTCGGGGAGTTGAACGTATCCGTTTTTCTGGGTATCTTGCATCCAAGTGCGATCGCCCTGGAGAACTTTTACTTTAGCGCCCGTCGGTTCTACTGCTCGTTTTAGTTGCGAGATAAATTCGCTGTTTACCGCGCCTCTGTCGCTGACCTGAACTTCGGTTACTGGTGCTGTATTTGGCGGTATCATCCAAGGACTAACGCCCATTTGGATTGTTGTGGAGGCGATTTCTTGACCGTTGTTTTGGGCAGTTGCTTTGAGATTAACAGTGCCGTTCCAATTGCGATCGGCAAATTGTTTTGCTTCTACACCTAAAACAATATTCTTGCTAAAAACTAGAGGTTTAGCACCGGATATATCTACAGGTTGCCAGCCGTCGCCCGTCTTCTGAAAAACGCTGATGTGAGGGCTAGCAATGCTGTCAGCCGTGATAAATAACTGAGAGGTTTTGAAGTTTTCAGATAGTGTTAAGTTAACTTGAGACAGCATTGCTGCACGGCGGGGAACCATAACTTTGGTTTGTTTCCAAGTCGGTATCTTGCCGCGATCGTTATTGCGATCGTTAAATGAAATTAGCGCGCCCTTGGACAAAGACCATTGTTCTTTTCCGGCTTCGTCTTGCTCGTTAATTTGGCCATCTCTGTTGGTATCTCCCGCAAAGAAAAAGTTCGACGGGGACGCAGCAGGCGTAGCTGGGGCGGGAGTTGGTGTTGCAGTTGATTCAGGAGTTGGTTGAGAAGTTGCTTGCTGATTTCTCTCTAACTCTTGTCTTTCAAGTTCTTGTCTGGCTAATTCTTGTCGGGCTAACTCTTGCCTTTCAAGTTCTTGTCTGGCTAATTCTTGTCGGGCTAACTCTTGCCTTTCAAGTTCTTGTCGGGCTAACTCTTGCCTTTCAAATTCTTGTCTTTCCAGTTCTTTTCTGGCTAACTCTTGCTTTTCAAGTTCTTGCCTTTCCAGTTCTTTTCTGGCTGCTTCTTGCCTTTCAAGTTCTTTCCTGGCTAACTCTTGCCTTTCAAATTCTTGCCTTTCAAGTTCTTTTCTGGCTAATTCTTGCTTTTCAAACTCTTGCCTTTCCAGTTCTTTTCTGGCTGCTTCTTGCCTTTCAAGTTCTTTCCTGGCTAATTCTTGCCTTTGGAATTCTTGCCTTTCTAGTTCTTTTCTAGCCCGATCTTTTTTCTCTTGCTCTTTTCTCTCTATTTCTCGACGAGCAAGTTCTTTTTTCTCTTGCTCTTTGCGGGCTCGCTCTCTTATCTCTTCTTCCTCGGCTCTAACTTTTTCAACAGAACGTGCAACTTGCATTTCATAGGTAGCGACACTGAGGTTTCCTTGATATTCAATGGTTTTGTCGATCGCCCGCTCGGCAAAAAAAGAATCGTGAGGAATGAGTCGCAGCGTATTGATAGCCAACTGCCACAGCCGCTGGGACTCTTCCCAAGTAGCAGAAGAAGGATTAGAAGTGCGTCCAATTACGACAGCTTGGGCGGCTAATTTAGCAGCATCGTCCCAATTATATTGGGCTGTTTCTTCTATTTGAATCTGACTTTGAACGTTTTGGAGTTGCTGCGTCAGAGTTTCGGATTGCTGGCGGTGGATTGCTGATTTCCAAAGTTCTGCCGGAAACGGGGCGCTGTCGGGATTTTTGGCAAGGTTATCTAATTGTACTTTGAGCCGATCGCGCAATTTGTAGAGTTCGGAAAGGGATTGCGGAGTTTCGCCCTCTGACTGTCGCCCAGAGAGTGCGAGTTGGTAGTTTAGGGAAGGTTGAGCCACTGTTGTGGGGACTGCAACCCAAATAATACCGATGACGACACCGAAACCATTGATAATGGCGATCGCAATATATTTAACCAAACGCATATAGTTTATCCTCAGACACGCCAATAATTTTACCTAATCTTGGGAGCAATTGGGGATTTAATTATAAGGACTTACGCATGGCGGCCCAGAAACCGGGTTTTTTACGAAAATACTTTGTTGCTGTTCAGAGATTCGATAAAAACTCCTGGTGGTTGAGCGAAGTCGAAACCCGGTTTCTTTGTCGGAGTCCACAATATCTGATAATATTTAAATTATTATATAGTATTCATCACGATCGCATTAACTCTCATTACAATCAAGACAACCTAAAGGAGGTAATAGTATGTTGACAAGCGATCTCAATGCTCTACTTGACCAACAAGCACTCCAACGCCAAGATTCCGAATGTCGCTATATTACCGATCGCGTCAACTGGGAACAATATGAAACATTACTCACCAGAAGTGGGGATACTTCCGCATATCGAGTCACGTATTTAGATGGAGTCTTAGAAATTATGTCACCTTCCCGCCGCCATGAAAACAGAAAAACTCGCATTGGAGACCTTTTACTCATTTACTTTTTAGAAGCAGATATAGACTATTTTCCATTTGGTTCTACCACCCTACGGCAAGAGGAAAAAAGAGGCGGGACGGAACCTGATGAAGCTTACTGCATTGGTACAGACAAAGAATTTCCCGATTTAGCAATTGAGGTTGTTGTTACCAGTGGTGGCCTGAATAAATTGGAAGTTTACAGACGGTTAAATGTTAAAGAAGTTTGGTTTTGGCAAAATGAAAATTTTAGCCTCTACTACCTGCGAGAAGAAATTCCAGTTCAATTTGTCCAAACCTGCGGTTATGAGCAAATCAGTCGCAGTGAAATCCTGCCTAATTTAGATATAGAATTGTTGGCAGAATATGTTCGATATCCGAATTCCCTCGCAGCAGTTAAAGAATTTCGACAACGACTGATTGGATGAGTTGAGTGTTGTAAGTGTAAATGGGTTGATTTCCGATCATCGCACACCAGGCCAGAAACCGGGTTTTTTACGAAAAGACGCGTTGCTACCGACAGATTAGGTAAAAACCCGGTTTCTTTGTCGGAGTCAGTAAGTCCTGAATCTTACTCTATGGGGAAGCCAGGAATCAGTAGATCGATTTCTACCATCAGTTGCATGGTTTCTTTGAGCGCAACCACCACCTTTTGATAGTGCAGTACATCATCAAAGGATAAGGTGCGTTTGGCTTTCTTACGGTCTTTGAGCCATTTATCTAAAACCTGATAACCCCCAATTTTAAACTCCCAAACTTCGGGGGCGATGCCTTCAAAATAGCGGGTTTTGTTGATATAAACTCGCTGTTCAGCGGGTTTATAGATAACTTCGGTAACGGCATTGTCACCATCGCCACTCATTTTAGTAATCAGCTTATTAAGTTTTTTCGATTTCATCAGGTGCAGGTCTACCAATGCCTGACCTTTTGCACCCAAGTCTTTAAATAGCTGGTCATTGCGGGTCAACGGCACACGAGGAAAGTCGATTTTGAGAAACTCGGCGTAGCGTTGGCGATAGGTAGGGCTATGGAAGATGGCGTAGATGTAGTAAAAGATTGCTTCTGGTGTGGGAATGTAGTCAAGCTTGTCTTGGATTGAACTTAAAAAACCTGGAAATAAATTTTTAGTCCTTTCAGTAAATAAACTACCCTGTTCATTGGCAGTATCAGGATAGGTGTATAGAGGAAATAATTGTCCGTATCCTTTGTTACTAGAAGTAATACGATTATCAACAAGACAATTGGTGGCAAGAACATGATTGAAGATACCTTCAGGTACTTGGCGCACAGTGATCAATCCTAAATTCTCACCTGTCAACATATGGTTCATCACATTTCCACGAGGCAAACTATGAAACCCTTTCCCATTACTCGTATAGTAGGTATAACGAATGTCAAAAGGACGATAAAGTATTGGTTTAATTTTTGTTTCTGAAAGACCTGATAATCTTAAATCTTTTTGAGCTAATTCAACTTTCCAGTCTCTTGTATTCTCTGGCAATTCATAAAATTGAATTGCTTCATTAGGGGAAATACTTGAAAATTTATTAACTGTTTTCCATACATCGTCTTGACTAAAGTGAATCGTTAATGAATCCCGTGCTGTCATGATTCCGGGACTGTTTATATTAAAGATTTCTGTGATTTTACAACCCTTTTCATATTCTGTAAGCAAGGTGATGTTTTGAGGAATAAAAAGGTAAAAAGGCGATTGAGGCTTAAGATTATTCCACGCAATCGTATCAATATCTAAGTTGCTAAGAGCTTCATATTTGTCTGACCTACTTCCCCAAAGTTCAGAATGATGTGTTTCAGCAGATGATGATTTTCCAGGCTGTTTAATGAAAATTCCTATACTTACACCTTGCTGAATGTCAAAAACATTTTGATCGGGTTCTCCATTAGGAGATATTTCTTTTTTATTAGAATTTCCATGAAGATCCAAAATATAGATATCCGAAAAAGTTTGGATCAGATTTTGACGCATTCCTCGAAAAGTCGGATTATCTAAATATCCATGATTGGTGATGAGTGCTAAAACCCCAAATCCAGTTTCATTAATACGCCATTGAGAAAAACGAATGAATTTTACGTAATCATCTTGCAATCCTTTTGAATTCTTCTCGTCCAATGGCTGACCATCAACTTGATAGTAGTCGCGAACAAGACCACTAATCCATGCTCCTGTGTTTGACGACTCGTAAGAGTAAGGCGGATTGCCTAATACAACCATCACAGGTGTATCTCGCTTCACCGTCGAAGCTTCATTTGCTTCTTGTGCCACAAACTGACCAAACAAAATCTCTGATTTTTTCAGTGCCTCATCCAGCGTATTGGTGAGGTAAATGCCTAATCGTTGTTTGTCCTTAAATTTGTAACCAAGTTCTTGAAGTTCTAGCCCTAGCTTCAGGTGAGCAATGGCATAGGGAGCCATCAATAACTCAAATCCAAACAACCGATTCAGCAAATTATCTCGCACATAGCTATCCCACTGATTCGCCATGCCAATTTCTTCTAAATTGCGGTAAATTTGCTTGACCACTTCATACAAAAATGTACCTGTCCCCGTTGCAGGGTCGAGAATTTGTACTTTCGGCTTTTGTGTTACTGGATCTTTGGCGTTATCAGCTAATCCCAATGGCAAATCGAAGCGGTCTTTGAGAATAGCATCAACCGATCGCACAATAAACGACACCACAGGTTCCGGTGTATAATAAACCCCTCGACTCTTTCGCAAAGCCGCATTGTATGCCGCCAAAAACGTTTCATAAAAATGCACCACCGGGTCTTCTTGCCGAGTGCGCTGCCCAAAGTTTTCGAGAATACTGCCCATATCAACCTGAGACAGCAATTGCACCAAATCGTCGATCGCCCAATCGATCTGACTGACTGCATCCGTTTCGACGATCGTATTAAACAATCGCTTCAAAAATGGGTTTGTTGCTGGAATATACGTGCCCGCCGTGCGCCGAGTAAACGGTTCACACCCTGGATTTTGAGCATGACCAACTCTTGCCGTAAATAACCCATAAGAAATCGTCTGAGCATACATATCAGCAAAGTCAGCATCATTCAAATCGGGCAACAACACCTCACTAAAGCCCTGTTTCAGTTGATGCAATTCACCGTCTTTCCTTTCTCCCTCCAGCGCAGTTGTTGTTGCTAACCGGATTGCCTTCGTCAACCTCGCCATCTGTCGCGCCAGGTCTTCAGGACTGCTGATAATCTCGCCTGTATAGTTGATAAACTGATCTAGCAGAGCCGCAATTTTTTCTGTAGCCCTTATTTGCAGCTTATTCTCATTACGATCTGCTAAAATTTCCTTCTGCCTGCGCTTCCCATTCACATACCAACGAAACTCTAAATAATTGGTCAATACTAGATTAGGAAACGCTTCTATATACCGCTGCAATTGCTCCGATTTTTCTATCTGATCCAGGTCTAGCCCAACGTCTTTCGCTTCTACATAACCCACCAGTAGTTCCCGCCGCCGCACGGTAAAGTCTGGAATTCCTGCCTTGTTGCCTTTTTCTTCAATGACGGCATCAATGCCCTTGTCTGAGTCATCCAGCAAATCTTTCAGCGCTGGATAATGGCTGCGCTCGCTACCTTTTTGCAGGTTATTTTGAATCGACTTGAGGTAAGCATCAAAAGATATAGACGGCATTGAATCAGTTCCCTGGTTTAGTTTGGAAATGTTTCCTGAATTCGTTTAATGCTATTATAGTAGATAGAATAGTCCTGGAGATACGGGCCCAGAAACCGGGTTTTTTAGGAAAATACTTCGTGGCTACCGACAGATTAGATAAAAACCCGGTTTCTTTGTCGGAGTCAGTAAGCCCTATATGGATTTATTCTCTTTTTCGCTGACCGAAAGGTAAAAATCATGAAATGTCGCTGTTATTTCTTAATTTTTATCCTTATTGGATTATCCTTAACAAGCTGCGAACAGGCGAAGTCATTTCAAGAAATAGATCGAAAATTTAAAAATAGTAATGCGATTGAACAACACAATTTTAACTTGCAAGCGGGCGATCGAACGGTCGAGCGAACTAACAACATCCAAGCAAGTCCGAAGAGTGGGAAGTTCTATCGAACTACCAACTCACCGGAAGAAAGTGCGATCGTGTTAGGAATTTTCGCGTTGTGTTTGATGTGTTATTTATTAGTTTGGAAGTTTCGCGGGAGGGAAGAAGCTAACAAGATGCTGAGAAGAATCAGAAGAAGAGTGAAGTGAGGATAGATACTTGCTAAACCTCATTTTTTCTTAGTGCGGTTGCGTTTTCTCGATTCAGCCGCCGTATTTTTTGCTTTTTTTTGTTTTTCTTTACTTGCCTTAGATCCATTGACAGCACTATCACTTATCGGTTGGCTGGAAAATCCCGATGTCTCGGAGTTTTTAGCTGCCATTATAGGAGCAATGCTAGCATTATATATCTCCTGAAATTGTGTTAGACCTTCCCCCGTACTCATATCAAACCCTGCTTGCTGACCGAGCGTTACAAAGGATTTGGCAAATCCAAATTTAGAGGAATCTTCCATAATCTCCTTAAATTCCGGCTCGATATCCCGCAGGTATTTGATAATTGAAGTGGCATTTCGCAGTTTAAATTCTCGCTTCAAAAATTGCCAGAACGCCAATAATTCCGGGATAGCATCTTCACCTTCTTCCGGCGAAAGCAAACTCACTTTCCTGGGAAACAACTCTTCGACTACAGTTGCCACATCTTCCACTTTCATGCTAGGCAGCGTAAAACCTTCATAGCCGAAACCGTAATAAATGAACTGCGAGATCCAAAATCCCACGTCTGGATAAGTTTTACAGTATTCTTCTCCTTCGGGAGAATTGACAAATAGCTCGATTAGCGTTTCCTGATAATCTTCCAGGAGTGGTTCTGCTTCGTCATAATCTAGGCCATTTAGTTGGCGGATATTAAAAGGTTGATCTGACATAGTTGAAAATTTTTTAATTTAATTGACGTTAGCTCTAAGGTTAGTACAATTTTTGCAGTTCTATTAATTCTTTAGGATTTCATTATATTTAAAAAATCTCCGATCGAGGTATATTTGACTAGCACCGATCGCCCGTGACTATTTAAACCAAGCTAGCATTGTATAGGGCGATCGCCCGTCTCCACCGAAGAGCGAAAAATGTGATATAATATCAAGTAAAAGTATAATTGTTTGAGCTTGGAAGTCCGCCACTTCAAATTAGGAAGTCAACACAACAGTTTACAGCAATTATTGAACGAGACGGCGACGGATATGTATCCCTTTGCCCCGAACTTGATATTGCCAGCCAAGGTGACAATATAGAAGCAGCGCGACGAAATCTGATCGAGGCGCTGGAACTATTTTTTGAGACAGCAGATCCTTCGGAAGTCAATAATCGGCTGCATAGCGATCGCCCTTCACTACAACCTACGAAATATTTTCATAATAACGTTGAATCTTATCTGCAAAAACCGGAATCAACCTGCTAGCTGTATACTCTAGTCTCATGCAATTCCTCTTCTTGGCTAAACTGAGCTAATTCCTTGAGAATTTCACGGCGCTTAACAGTACGCTGCTGTTTATATGCGATCGCACTTGCCAAACTTATCCGCCGCTGGTTTCCTACTTTTCCATAGACAATTTCCCCATCATCGAGCAATTTGACTACAAATTCTGGCGACACATTCAGCAAAGTCGCCGTTTCTTCAACAGTCATATCTTGATCAATTGGCACTAAAGACACTGCTTTACCAGCCGCCATTAAATGTGCAGCTTGACACAACAATTGATAGAGAGATTCAGGAAGTGCGATCGCTTCCCCGCCAACTTCCACAAGTTTTACTTTTAATGTCTCAGTATCACCATTTTCTGTCTTGAGACATAGCATTTTATCCAACAATTTGATAGCCTTTGTTTCTTCCTCAGTCGGTAAAATAGGGTCGAGTAGTATTTTTTGCCTGTTCATGAAAATGTTTCCTGAATTGGTTTAATGCTATTATAGTATATTATATTGAATTTATTAATGACTGTTGATGTCTGACTTAGAAAAAGGTCTAGCCGCTTTTAATAACCAAGATTATACCCAAGCCTTTACCTTGTTAAAACCACTAGCCGAACAAGGAAATGCCGAATCCCAGTGCATCATTGCCAGTATGTACCATTTAGGATTAGGTCGCGAAAGGATAATATTAGAAGCAATTAAATGGTACATCAAATCCGCTGAGCAAGGCTATGGTGTTGCCTCAAACAACTTAGCAGGAATTTATCTTTGCGGTGCTGATGGTGTAGCAGCCGATCGCACTGAAGCAGAAAAATGGTTTCAAAAAGCCAGAGAACAAGGATTTTCACATACACCTATTTCCAGTGGATATTTAAACCAAGCTAGCATTGCATAATATCAAGTCCGGTGGCATCCTTCTAGCATGGAGGGGGCGGGTTTACGAGATTATTAATTTTAGTCAATTATTGTTGGTAAAACCCGCCCCTACAACATTGGAAATCAACCAGACACAATCTCAAACAAACCCCAAACAAAAACCCGGTTTCTCCAAGAAACCGGGTTTAATCATCCGCGTTAATCCGCCTTCATCTGCGGTTGCAAAATCCTACAACTGCTTCACCTCAGAAACCAATTTGGCAACCACATCCTTAGCGCTACCAAACAACATCATCGTCTTATCCTTGTAGAACAACTCATTATCTACACCGGAAAAACCAGCACTCATCCCGCGCTTAATCACGATCGTATGTTTGGCCTTATCAACCTCCAAAATCGGCATCCCGTAAATCGGGCTCGCCGTATCGTGACGCGCCGCCGGATTCACCACATCATTCGCACCAATCACCAAAGCCACATCCGTTTCTTCAAACTGCGGATTGATATCGTCCATATCGTACAACTGCGGATAAGGCACGTTTGCTTCCGCTAAGAGCACATTCATGTGCCCCGGCATCCGCCCAGCCACCGGGTGAATCGCGTATTTCACGTCAACACCCATTTTTTCCAAACCGTCGGCTAACTCGCGCACGGCGTGCTGTGCTTGCGCTACAGCCATTCCGTAACCGGGAATAATCACAACCGATCGCGCATAACCCAACATCATCGCACTTTCTTCGAGATTGATGCTGCGAACAGTTTTGTCGATCGCACCACCAGCAGCCCCAGCAGCAGCCCCAGCACTAGCACCACCGCTACCAAAGGCGCTAAACAGCACACTAGAAAGCGATCGATTCATCCCCTTGCACATGATTTGCGTCAAAATAATCCCCGACGCGCCCACCAATGCACCAGCGATAATCAGCATATTGTTCATCAAAATGAACCCAGCCACACTCGCCGCAATCCCCGAATAAGAGTTAAGCAGCGACACCACCACCGGCATATCGCCACCGCCAATCGGGAGCACAAACATGATTCCCAGAATATTGGAAATCGCCACCAAACCCAGGAATACCGGCACATTTTCGGGGTTTGTCAGCATATAACCGCTGCCGGCTAAAAGTGCGATCGCCAGCATGGCATTAAACGGCTGTTGCAGCGGAAACGTCATGGGCGCACCCGGTAGCAATTCTTGCAGCTTCGCAAACGCCACAAGGCTACCAGTGAAAGTAATTCCGCCAATCAACACACCCAAAAGGATCGTGATTGTCGCATCAGGCGCCGGCGATTCCGGGATGCTGAGATAGCGCCAGAATTCGCCCACAGCAACGAGTGCAGAAGCCGCGCCCCCAAAACCGTTAAGCAAACCCACCATCTGCGGCATATCCGTCATCGCGACGGTTTTTGCCATAATTGTTCCCAAAATGGAACCGATGATAATTCCGACAGCAATCAATTCGTAGCTGATGACTTGCTTTTCCAGCAAAGTACCGACGATCGCAATTAACATCCCGATCGCAGCTAACACATTTCCTTGACGCGCGGTTGCAGGGGAGCCCAACTGTTTCAAACCGATAATAAACAAACATGCGGCAACTAAATAACCTAGTTGAATGCCACTGGGCAGAAAATCGCTCACGCTTTAACCTCTTTTTTCTTGAACATTTGCAGCATTCGATCGGTTACTAAGAAACCGGCGACAACGTTAATTGTGGCCAGGGCGATCGCGATCGTCCCCAAAATCGAAGTAACAGTCACATTACCTTGGCCAGAAATCAGAATTGCGCCTAAAACGGCAATTCCCGAAATCGCATTCGATCCCGACATCAAAGGTGTGTGCAGCGTCGGCGGGACTTTATTGATTACTTCAAATCCCACAAACGACGCTAGAGTAAACACCACTAAACCTGCAATCAATCCTTCTGCCATAACAATTGGTAATTGGTAATTGGAAATTGGTGTGAAATTAACGCTAAAGTCCTTTATATCTCTCGTTTGTTGCCGAGTCTCGATCCCCCTAAATCCCCCTTAAGAAGGGGGACTTTGAATACTTCTTGTTCCCCCCTTCTTAAGGGGGGCTAGGGGGGATCTGGCCCTAGTCACCAAACAAAAAAAGCCTTTTTGGGAGATATTTAATCAGTTCTTCAGTCCTCTTCAGAGGACTTGAGCTTTGAGGCAGGGGTTTCAACCCTTGCCGGACTATCGGACTATCGGACTGCCGGACTATCGGACTGCCGGACTTTGCCTCATAACGACCGAATCTAACTGACGGCTGAAGCCTGAGCCGTCAAAGCATCCCGCACCCGCTGATTACTAATTTCACCGTCGCGGGCAACACAAGCACCAGCAATGATATCGTCTTCAAAATTCAAATTGAGTTCCTTATCTTTCAGCATCAACTGAAGTAAAGAGGAGATATTCTTCGAGTAAGTTTCGCTAGCGTGGACAGGCATCGACGAAGGCACATTAATCGGGCCGATGACATTAACGCCGTTCCATTCAACATCTTTTCCCGCTTCCGTGCATTCGCAATTGCCGCCTTGTTCGCCCGCGAGGTCAACAATTACCGATCCGGGCTTCATTTGAGAAACCATTTCTCTAGTAACTAAAATAGGTGCTTTTCTGCCGGGAACTTGAGCGGTTGTAATCACTGCATCGGAAGCGCTGACGTGTTGGGTGAGCACTTGGCGGGTGTATTCTTTAGCCGCTTCTGATAGTTCTTTAGCATAGCCTCCGGCGGCGACGGTTTCTTCCTTGAGTTCGACATCAACGAATTTAGCGCCCAAACTTTGCACTTGTTCTTTTGTTTCCGGGCGGATGTCGAAAGCTTCGACTACCGCACCCAAACGACGCGCCGTGGCGATCGCCTGTAAGCCAGCAACGCCCACACCCATTACCAATACTTTCGCGGGGCGAATTGTACCCGCCGCCGTTGTCAGCATCGGAAAATATTTCGGCAAAGCGGCGGCTGCGATCAGTACCGCTTTGTAACCGGCGACGTTAGCCTGAGATGACAGCGCATCCATGCTTTGAGCGCGGCTGGTGCGCGGGATCATTTCCATGCTGAAGGCCGTTACTTTGCGATCGGCTAAACGCTGCACTAAAGCCGGATCTCCCAGAGGATTCAAAAATCCGATGAAAACGCCTCCTTCCCGGAGTTGATGAACTTCTGATTCTTGCAGGGCTCCGATTTTCACGACGACATCGGCTTCGCCCCACAGCCTAGCGGTATCGGCGACAACCTGAGCTCCCGCTTCTTCGTAAGCAAGATCCGAGAAAAAGGATTGTGCGCCGGCACCGGCCTCAACCCAAACTTCGACGCCCTGTTTGACTAATCGGGCTACAGCGTCGGGTACTAAAGCCACCCGGCGTTCCCCTGCTGCTATTTCTTTTGCGATCGCTAATTTCATGAACTCTCCTTATTTAAGCCTTCCTAGGACGGTTGAAACCGCGCCTACACAGACAAAACCTGCCTCTGCAGGTTTCTTGAAGTGCGATTTTTAATCGCCCGATGCCTTGCTTTACATTGAAGCAGCCGTTCCCCTAAACTTCTCTCGTTGATACTAAAGCCGATCGCCCAAATTCGACCCGTATCTTTAACTTATCTTATACATTCAAATTCGCTAAATTGTTAAGTTAGCCACAGATTATGATATAATTTTATGTCGCCTAATTCTGTAGTTAGAATGTCAGTTATCAGTATTACGCAAAAAATACGCAAAAAATAATTGACGATCGAGCAATTTGTTCGGAGGTTCCCAGATTCAGCGTTTCGGAGACTTAGGATGGAGGCACAGAAAAGCGTCGGGTTCTAACCAGCCCCCAGATTCATTCTCAAAGCAGACGGGAGTAAATCTAAAATCTAAAATCTAAAATCTAAAATCGGCTCGCCTTCATCAAATTGCTGAGACATTCGATATATTGTAGGCACGATCGCAAATTTCGGGCGATCGATATTAAAGGTTCACCAAGAGTTTAATTAGAGGAGTTGTTATGCGACGATTATTTTCAGCACTAGCGGTTACAGGTTGCTTGGTGGCTGGATTACCCGCCATCAGTTTAGCCCAGTCCATGCCAGGATTCACGATTTTCGGCGGCCCCGAACGCGCCAACCAATTAAACTATCGCTTGGATTACGGTACAGCCGGGATGAGTGGCGATAGATATCGGCTGCGAATTCCTTCCAACAAAGTAAGTTTGGCGATCGCCCAACTCAACATATCCTATCCAGACTACTACAAAGGCGAATTTGACCAAAAAGACATTAAAGTGCGCGTCAAAAACAAAACAATAGAATTGCAAGAAGTAATCTGGGACAAAGAAAATCGATTCATAGAAATTTATCCCACAGAACCAATTGCCGCCGGCAACAATGTTGAGGTTGTACTCTCCAACGTCAGAAACCCATCCCCTGGCGGAATGTACCATTTCAACGTCCGCATCCGCACCCCTGGGGATGTTCCCTTGCTGCGTTACCTCGGTACTTGGCTGTTGAGCATTAATTGAGGGAAGAGTTCGGGGAAGGAATTTCTCGTTATTCAAGCGATCGCGACAGAAAAATTTAAATGTGGCGATAGTTTTCCTGAGAGCAAAAATTTAACAATCCTCAAATCTTGGTTTTCCTCACCTCTTGCACCATTCTCAAGAACAGGCTTTCCGGCCTGTTCCACAAAGAGTGAATTTTCTTGTGGAACAGGCCGGAAAGCCTGTTCATAAAAAGCTTATTGAGAATGGTCAACATCTCAGTTTTCGGGAGTTGTGAAAATAGAACCTTCGGCTCATATCGCAATTCTCAATGATTGGTAATAATGAGTCTAGGGGCAGTCCCCCGATAGTTGCCCTTCGCTAATTAGGGGTAGGCTTAGGGGCGCTACCCCTAAAAAATGTTTACCAATCAAATAGGATTGCTCTAGCCGTACTTGCAGCATGAATCTACTAGCAAAAATCAAAACAATAAAACTTCCTCCAGCGCTGAGATCGAGAAATTATCGCCTGTTTTTTGCAGGACAAGGCCTCTCACTGATTGGCAGTTGGATGACGCAAGTCGCTACTATTTGGCTTGTCTACAATTTGAGCGATTCACCTTGGATGCTCGGCGTGGTCGGATTTACAAGTCAAATCCCCACATTAATTTTACTGCCTTTTGCAGGAGTTTTAATCGATCGCTGGAACCGCCACCGAGTCCTAATTGCCACTCAAATATTAGCAATGGTTCAATCCTTAGCGCTAGCATTTTTAGCCCTAACAGGAGTCGTTAACATTTGGCAGATCCTGGTACTGAGTTTCTTTCAAGGCGCAATTAACGCCTTTGACGCGCCGGCACGGCAAGCTTTTGTACCGGAACTTGTAGAAAAGAAAGAAGATTTAGCAAATGCGATCGCGCTCAACGCTTCCATGTTCAACGGCGCCAGATTAATCGGCCCAGCAATTGCAGGTTTGCTAATAGCTACAGTCGGGCCAAGTTATTGCTTTCTCATTGACGGGCTCAGCTACATCGCTGTAATTGCAGGCTTATTAGCGATGCAAATCAAGCCCCGAAAAATTGCAGCAACTAATACCAAACCCTTACAAAGATTAAAAGAAGGATTCGTTTATGCCTTCGGGTTTCCCCCGATTAGAGCAATTTTACTGCTATTAGCATTAGTCAGTTTTGCCGGAATGTCCCACACAGTTTTAGTCCCAATTTTTGCCACCAAAATTCTGCAAGGCGACGCAGAAACCCTCGGTTTTTTGATGGCATCTTCGGGAGTTGGCGCCTTCGCGGGCGCGATTTATTTGATTTCCCGCAAAAGTATAGTTGGCCTCGGCAAATTGATTGCGATTTCACCGGCAATTATGGGATTTGGGCTGATAGGTTTTGGCTTGTCCCACGTCTTGTGGCTCTCATTAATCATGATGTTGTTTGTGGGGTTTGGTTTCATTATCCAATTTGCCGGAGGAAACACATTTTTGCAAACAATTGTAGAAGACGACAAACGCGGAAGAGTGATGAGCATATACACGATGGCATTTTTTGGAGTGACACCCTTTGGGAATTTAGTTGCCGGCGGATTGGCCAATTATATCGGCGCTCCCAATACAGTCATCATTGGAGGAATAATTTGTGTTGTAGGCTCCATAATTTTTACCAAACAGTTGCCAGCTTTAAAAAACTTAGTTCGGCCAATTTATCAAAAAATGGGTTTAATTTCCCAGTAACAATTTACCGTCAAATCACAAAGGCCAACCTTAAACAAAATTCCCAAAGCTAATATCTGACTGTCTCTCTAGCAACCCTCAACAATTTGTAAACTTCTCTCTTCTCTTTCTCTGCGCCCTCTGCGCCCTCTGCGGTTAAAACATCCAAATTAATTACGCAACCAGAGTTCACCATTCTTGTTGGGCTTCAGCTTCAGCTTGAATTAAATTTTGCCGCAGTTGCACCCAATTAATTTGATGAGAGGGCAAATCTTCGATGAGCTTTCCGCGCTGTAAATGCAGAATTCGCGTGCTAAATTCCTCAGCTAATTCTAATTGATGGTTTACCATGACAATTGTGGTTTGGCCGTTTGTTAGCTGTGTCAATACTTGCAAAAGGTGGGCGGCTTTTCCGGCGTCTAGGGCGGATGTTGGCTCATCTAAAAGCAAGACTTTTGGTTGTAGGATGATGCCGCGGGCGATCGCCACGAGCTGTTTTTGGCCTGTAGAAAGCTGCAATTCGCTGCGATCTAGCCATTCTTGGGGTATGTGCAGTTGTTCGATCGCCCCGCTAATTCTCTCAGCAATGTTTGATGCAGCCACGCCCCGCAGCTTCAAAGGATAAGCCAATGCTTCTCGCACCGACATTCCCAAAAGCTTGGATTCTTGCAGGATGAGGGTGATTTGTTTGCGGAGTTCGATCGCAGGTATTTGGCGATATTCTGTATTTTCCAGATAAATCGAGCCACTGGTGGGAGTGCTGAGTCGATTTAGCAGCCGCAACAGCGTTGTTTTCCCCGCACCTGAAGGGCCAACAATTGCCACACGATCGCCCTTGTGTACCTGAAACGATATATTTTCCAACAAATAACTTGAGGCGATCGGTGTTTTCAAGCTTACCCCGTCAATTCGCAGTTGAGGATTGGTTTCTGTATTATTTTCAGAATAATTAGGCATTGAATTCATAAAAAATCCCAAAAAGTTGCACATATTTCGATCCCCCTCGCATCCCCCTTAAGAAGGGGGACGAAAGATCGGAATCTTGTCCCCCCCTTATTAAGGGGGGTTAGGGGGGATCGGAATTCTATGCAACCACCTATAAAATTGGTATGAGTCGAGGACGATCGCAACTAAATTCATCCGTGTATCCGTGTCGTTATCCTTTTCCTTCTCAAACTTTTACAGCTTTTTCTAAAGGAAAACCCAGCTTTTCGCGCTGTTCCAAATAAAGCTGAGCAACTCGCCGCGCCAAGTTACGAATTTTGGTGATATACCGAGTTCTTTCCGTTACAGAAATCACACCTCTAGCGTCGAGCAAATTGAAAGTGTGAGAACATTTTAGCACATAATCAAGACTAGGCAAAACCAATCCTTTTTTTGTCAATTGTTCGGCTTCTTGCTCGTACAATCCAAATAGCGTAAACAGCAATTCTGGATTGGAAGCTTCAAAGTTATAAGTACACTGTTCAATTTCTCCTTGCAGGTGAACGTCGCCGTAAGTGATGCCATCTTTCCACTGAATTTTCGTCATCGCATCGACTTCTTGGAGATACATTGCGAGGCGTTCTAATCCGTAGGTAATTTCAATGGAGACGGGGCGACAGTCAATGCTACCGCACTGTTGAAAGTAGGTAAATTGGGTGATTTCCATGCCGTCGAGCCAGACTTCCCAGCCGACGCCCCAAGCTCCGAGGGTGGGCGATTCCCAGTTGTCTTCTACGAAACGAATGTCGTGGTCTTCTGGGCTAATTCCTAATGCTCTGAGGGAGTCTAAATAGATGTCTTGGATATTGGGAGGAGAGGGTTTAATTAAAACTTGATATTGATAGTAATGTTGGAAGCGGTTGGGATTTTCGCCGTAGCGTCCGTCGGTGGGGCGGCGACAGGGTTCGATGTAGGCGACTGACCAAGGTTCGGGGCCGATTGCTCTGAGAAAGGTGTGGGGATTCATGGTTCCTGCACCTTTTTCTGTGTCGTAGGATTGGGCGATCAGGCAGCCTCGATCGCTCCAGAATTTGTTTAAGGTGGCAATGACTGATTGAAAGTTCACTGGTTTAAATATGGTTAGTATGTGTCTAAACTTATTTAAGCATATAAAAGGCAGGGTTTATTTGCATAAACCCTGCCGAAATCATATCTGGGTGTGAAAAATTAGGCAGTTTGGATCGAGTTCTAGTTTAGTTTGCAGGAGCGAGGGAAACTAACAGAGTGATGTTGTCAACGCCGATGACAAAAACCGTGTCTCCAGGTGTGAGGGTGATTTGGTGATCGCACCGTGCGGGCCACCAGCTACCTTGGAAGCGGACGCGACCTGTTTGATTCGGGTAAATGGATTCATCGACGACAGCTTCTTCGTTGAAATAGTTAAAATTGGTGTTGATGTAGTTATCCATTAAGAGATTGTTTTCTGTGCTGTAGGTGTGAAGAGAAAAAATAGAACCGAAAGCTTTTACTACGTTAAACATTTTGTTGACTCCTTTTGTGTTAAAATATATCGAAGTTTAATCGCCGATTTTGTGTTCTTTGAAAACTAGCATTTCCTGGTTAAAATTGATTGCCAGGTTGTTCATGCTCTGATTTAGTCTGCAGGAGCGAGGGAAACTAACAGAGTGATGTTGTCAACGCCGATGACATAAACGGTGTCTCCCGGTGTGAGGGTAATTTGGCGATCGCACCGTGCGGGCCACCAGCTACCTTGAAAGCGGACGCGACCTGTGTGATTCGGGTAAATCGATTCATCAACGACTGCTTCTTCGTTGAAGTAGTTAAAATTGGTGTTGATGTAATTTTTGATTAGCATATTGTTAGCTGTGCTGTATCCTTGGGTAGAGAAAATCGAGCCGAAAGCTTTTACTACGTTGAACATGATATTTACTCCTGTGGTGTTAAAATATATGGGGATGTGTAATTGTCTATTTATGCTATTTGAGAGGCTGCATTTCCTCGGTTGAGATTGATTGATTGCCTTGATATTTCATTGTTCTTGCCTTCCGTGGTTTTATCAGGATAAAAGACAAAGAATTTTTGAAATGTTGAGGGGGTTGGCGAAGCGGTTGCGGGGAGTCTAAATCCAGTAATTCCGAGGTATTGAATTAAGGATTTAGTGTTGAGCAGTTGGTGGGATTTACCTTAAGGGTAGATGTGGTTAGCTACATTAGAGATTGGCTGATTCCGCATTACTACTGCTGTGAAAATGTTTTATTTTTGGCTTGAATTTTGGGGTTGAGTTTTTTGATTGGGTTGTGACTCACTTGCTTTACACTTACTAATTTGCCAGGAGTCCAATATCTTTGGGGCGATCGCCAGTCCACTTTCCGAGTCTGGTACTGGCACAGGACACTTACAAACCTGCAAACAACGATTTTGCAAGGGTTTATGCCTACCTATCAGGCTGGTAGCTGTGCCAATTTAGGCAAGTGGACTACCGCAAACAGTGAATTATGAACTTACGCATTCTCGATCGCCCAATCCGGAATATCCATAAATATCTAGTCCGTAACTGACGCACCAAACCCCTAAAAACCCGGTTTCTGACACCCTGTGCGCCATTAGGGGCCCGTAAGCGGATCTATGATATAAGCAAGTAAACTTGGCAACTCACCCACCCTCCCCATGCGATATTGAGGTGTACCTACCTATTTAGGCATAGACAATAGGCGATCGACGCTGACGCAGATATCAGGAGGCGGTAGGAGTTTTTGATCGATGCAGGTCGATCGCACCCCATTGGTCACAAGTTAAGCCTGTATGCCAGTTGTCAAGGGGATTTGAGAAGATGTGTCAAAGAAAAATTGGTTTTTG
>NZ_JAUBUC010000189.1:0-3047 GCF_036705285.1 Microcoleus sp. B4-C1
CGGTGCCGCCAGAATTGGATCGATGCCATTGCCGGCAAACAGCCCCCGCTGCTGCAACTGCTGGAAGTTTCCCCGGTGGTGGAAGTCGAATCGGTTCAGGAGGCGATCGAACATCAAGCCCTGGACGCGGCTAAAACTTCCCCCGGCGCACAAATCGATCCAGTCCAGGAGCCACCGCTAGAGTCCAAGTTTAGCCGCATCGTCTACCCGCGACCGACTGCCAAGATTGAGCCAAAAATGAGCCAAAGTGCGATCGTATTCCTCCGCGATATTGGACACAAGGTCGATCGGAACACTAAGCCGCCACAAGCTCTCACCGAACAACGACCACCCGGTCGGGGTGACGGTCGGGGAGGTGATTTGGAGTTAGCCGTTGGGATGTTAGTTGGTCGCCGGCGCGATCGGCTGCACCTCGGCAAGATTCTCGCTATCTACAAATCACGGCGGGGAATCTGGCGGGCAAAAGTCCAACCCCTCAACAAACCCAATTTCGTTTATTTCGATTGCGCGAATCTCATCGAACAGAAATTGCTCTATGACTACGAGATGAAACCGGGAGGATTTATCCCCATCGGCACAATCTTCGACAAAGCCAGAGGCGAAAATTTTGAGGTTTATTCGCGCAAAGTGCGATCGGCAAAACCGACAATTTGGACGCCAGGGCAACTGAGCCAACTCTCAATTTTTAGGCTCAAACAAATCGCCCGCGAGATGGAGATACCATCAATCCCAGGCAGTGCAGGGAAACGCAGCTTAATCCGAGCCATCCTTGCAGAACAGGCCATCTCGCAGGAAAAAGCAGCAGCGCAGCGCGAAAACAGTAGCCCAATTGCTCAGAAGCAAAAATCTGCACCGATTGCCAGCAAGAAGCGAGCGGCCGCGTCCCCGCTGGGGAATCAGTTGTCATTATTCGATGTGGCGGTGTAGCGATGTTTCCATTTTTTATCCCTACTTTTGATTGGTGCGATCGGGCAAACCGACAAATCGACACAGACGAACCGCCTGACACAGGGATTTTTGCCCGACTGCCCAAGCCTAAGCCTCCCAGCTTTCCGCCGATGAGTGTTGCTGCGGGCGATCGTTATTTTCGCCGCCTGGCAATTTTGAGGTTGAGCGGGCGATCGCCCCCAGGAGGTGATGCGATGCACTAAGCCATTGCTTCCATAGAGATTTAGACATGAAAAAGTTATCTCCCATATCTCGTTTGTGCGATCGTCTTGATGAGAGACGTTAGGGCGATCGCTTCCTCTTCTAACAACCGTTACTTAATTGAGCAACATGAAAATTAATCGAATCGGATTTGGATACACCAAAAACTTAGGCAATTACGAAAATTGCAAAGTGTGGCTAGAAGCGGATTTAGAGGACTGGGAAGACCCTCAAGAAAGCCTTAACTGCCTTCGCAATCGAGTAGCTCAAGAACTTAAATTACCCGACAAATGGCACGACCTTATATTGAAGTTGGCAGCGCAGATGGCATCGCTAGAAGCCCTCACTTCCAAAATCGAATCCAAAAAAGCCGAATTAGCTAAAGCTGAGGAAGCTTGGGACAATTTTGCAGAATTTCTTACTGCTCACGGCGTCGATCCGGTCACGCTGAAGATTGAAAATTTCGCCGCGACTAAAGTTGATCACTCAGTTGCCCCTCTCGAATATGTAGCCGACGATAGCGCCGAATTGGGATTCGGGGAACGCGACACATCTGATGACTATGACGATGGCGTTCGTTACTTTGACGATGACGACGATGACGACGATTACTGACAGCAAACTTATCTAGTAAGCGAAGACGACACCGTTACCCCCTACTTTTAATGCAACTCACTACCGACTTTAACGATGATTTTTGGCAGCCGCCAGAAAGCGAATTCCAACCGCTCCTAGAGTTTGAGGAAGAGATTTCACGAGAAATTCCCCACAACGATATTTCACTCCTTACCCAACGAATCAAGCGCAGCTTTTTAGACTACGTGCGGCAAGGAATTATGCTTGAAGCCGTGCGCCGCTACCGTCTCTATAAACGGCAGTATCGGGACTTCGCCGAATACTGCAAACTCGTTCTAGGGCGATCGCCCTTCTACTGCAAAAAGATTATCCAAGCGGCCCAAATCTGCCTGCAACTCATCAAATCCAAGTTTAAGATTCTGCCAACCTCAGTAGCTCAAGCTTTGCCATTGGTGAAATTTGCTCAAGTAGATGAGTACGGGCAAACCCAATTAGAGGAAAAATGGCAGACCGTGATTGATGGCTTCCCCCCACAGTTAATCACCGCCGCCAAGATTGCCGAAGCGCTCGACGAGAACCCAGAGGACAGAGCCAAGCAAGTCCGCATCGGTGGCAAATCTTACCAGCTTCTGCAACAGAAAGCAGCAGCGGCCGGCATGGCAGTTTCTAAGTATCTCGAAATGCTTATCGGCGGCACCGAACCGCCCGATGATGAACCGCCCGATGATGAACCCGACAGCGAGGGAGAGCCGACAGAACTGACGGCCGAACAAGAGGAAATTTGCGATCGGGCTGAAGCTTTCACCCGCCAACCTAAGCCAAAACGGGTAGCAGGTTTTGGTAGCAAGAAGCTATCAACTTGCTATCAAAAAGCTATCAAAAATAGATCCGACAAAGCGTCGGACTCATCCTAGTTTTTTTAAAACCATGCACAATACTTTCACCTACCGGCATTCTGACTTGCCTCCAGTTCGCCCTGAAATCAAAGCGCAAATTGTCGCCCTCGACTGTCAAATTGCCGACTTGATTTTGAAAAGCCAGGGTAACTATCGGGAACTAGAAGAACTAGCAGAAGTGCTAGACACTTGCCTAGACACTTGCAATCTCAATCTCAACTCGATCCAAATCATCCCCGACGATAGCCCGCAACCCGGTACTATCACCATGCGTGATTTGCCGCTTGAGCAAAAACAACTTATTTATTCCTGTTCAAATACCAACTCAATTTTGCTAAATTTGCTTAGCAAAATTACGGGGCAATCCCCCCAGCAATTAGCCTACGACATAGCCGTGCAAGCGTCAATCCATCAGGAACCAGTCGA